>USOJ01000209.1 GCA_900556195.1 uncultured Eubacteriales bacterium | reverse complement strand
CGCGGTGCTTATGATGTTTGCGGTCGGCGCCGTCGGATTTTTTATGAAAAAAGCAAATCTCGTTTCGGATAACGCCCCGAAAGATTTATCAAAAGTACTTATCTACGTCTGTCAGCCTTGCCTGCTGTGGTATTCGTTCAATAAATGCGAGCGTAACGAAAAAAACCTTATAAATATCGGCATAACTTTTCTTGCGGTAACGGCGCTTATCTGTATCGTCATACTCTCGTTTTATCTTATTTTCAGAAAAAAGTACGATAACGTGAAGTACAGGGTCTGTACCGTCGGAGCGGGGCTTTCCAACTTTGCCTTTTTCGGGGTTCCCGTTTTACAGGTGATTTTCCCCGATAAAATTTCAGACCTTATGGTCATTTCGGCGACCGCCGCGCTCGTTATGAATATTCTCGGCTGGTCGCTTTGCTGTTACGTTTTTACGGGCGATAAAAAATACGTAAGCGTAAAAAAGATTTTTCTCAATCCGTCCGTTCTGATACTCGTAATCGTCCTTCCGCTGTTTTTCTGTAACGTTCGTTTAGGCGGGGCGGGCAATAGTTTCGCCGCGCAACTCGGCAATATGGTCGAACTCGTCGGGCGGTCTTCTACCGTGGTGTTTATGCTCGTTCTCGGTATGCGGCTTGCTTCGTCGAATATAAAAGAGATTTTTTGCAGTCCGCTTTTTTACGCGCTTTGCATATTCAAGCAAATGCTTCTGCCGCTTATCATATTCGGAATATTCTATTTTATCCCCGTCGCGGAAGAACTTAAACAAACGCTTTTCGTGCTGTTTTCGTGTCCGATCGCGAGCGTAACCCTAAACTACGCCGAAATGGTCGGAAAAGGGCAGAACGAAGCGGCGAATTTAGTGCTTTTATCGGTCATTTTGTCGGTCGTTACTCTGCCCGTGATGACCTTGCTTTTATAAAATTTTACGTACTGCAAAAAGGGGAGGCGGTTGCCTCCCCTTTTATATTCGGGTAGATGATTATACTCTTTCTACTTTGTTGCTCTTCAAACAACGAGCGCATACGTATTCAGAAGTAACTACTCCGTCGTTGACGACTCTTACCTTCTGAACGTTTGCATTGTAAGAGCGGGGAGTTTTACGGTTACTGTGGCTGACTTTGTTGCCGGACAACTTTGCTTTTCCGCAAACGCTGCAAACTCTTGACATATTGCACCTCCGATGACCTTAGTGGGTAAAAAAAGCGGCGATCGCGAACGAAAAACTTCGCGAGCCACGTTTTTAGCATAGATAATATAGCACAATCGTTTAAGAAAAGCAACAAAAAAAGCGTGTGAAAGAAGATTTTTTTTAGATTTTTACCAACTAAAAAACAAAACGGCGAAAAATCTCTTGTAAAAAAGCAATAAATAATGTATAATCGTATAAGAAGGAGAATGCTATGGCTGTAACCACGTCTAACATATACGGTAAAATTTCCATATCCGACGAAACGATCGCGAGGGTCGCGGCGCACGCCTGTCTCGAATGCTACGGCATCGTCGAGATGGTTTCGCGTAAGTTGTCGGACAGTCTTTCGCAACTCTTCAAAAAGGACTCGGGCGGCAAAGGGGTACAGGTTACCACTTCGGGCGACCGTATTTTTATCGACGTATTCGTAATAATCAAATTCGGCGTTTCCATTTCCGCTGTGGCGGAATCTTTGAAAAAATCGGTCAAGTATAAAGTAGAGCAATTTACGGGCATGATCGTAGACACGGTAAACGTCAATATAATGGGTGTAAAACTCTGACCATTCACGGCGCGGTAGGCGAAAATTCGCATATCGTCGCTTTTCTTTTTCCGGAGGATTATTTTTCAAATGCAAAAACAAATAAACGGCGCGGTATTTTCGCGTATGGCGATAGGCGCGTCGAAGATGCTCGACCTTAATCGAGAACAGATAGATACGTTAAACGTTTTCCCCGTGCCCGACGGCGATACGGGGACGAATATGAGCCTTACCATGCAGTCGGCTATAAAGGAACTGCGCGCGTGCAAGAGCAACGCGCTTCCCGACCTTGCCGACGCGGTTTCCAAAGGCGCGCTTCGCGGGGCGAGAGGTAATTCGGGCGTTATAACTTCCCAGATTTTCAGGGGGATATGCTCGGTACTTAAAGACTACAACGAAGTAGACACGCGGATTTTCGCCAAGGCGTTGAAAGCGGCGACGGACGTTGCGTACAGCGCGGTTTCCAAACCCAAGGAAGGAACTATTCTCACCGTTTGCAGAATGGTTTCCGAATACGCGCAGACTATCTGCGGCAAAAACAAAGATTTCGAAGTTTTCTTTCAGGAAATCATCAATAAAGCGGACGAAGCGGTCAAACTCACGCCGACGCTTCTTCCCGTACTTAAAAAAGCGGGCGTCGTAGACTCCGGCGGAACGGGACTTTTGACTATCTATCGCGGTATGTATAAAGGTCTTATCGGCGAAGAAATCGAAGGCGTTACCGAAGACGTGGTGGAAATTAAAGCCGATCCGTCTATGGAACACGCCGATATACTCAACCTCGGCACGATAGAATTCGGCTACTGCACCGAATTTTTCATAATCAACTTAAAAAAGAAGACCACGCTTGCCGATATCGACAGGTTTAAGGAATATCTGATGACGATAGGCGACTGCGTACTCGTCATAGGCGATCTCGAATTCGTCAAAGTACACGTTCACACCAACAACCCCGACAAGGCTCTCGGCAAGGCTCTTCAACTCGGCGAAATAGACCGTATCAAAATCGAAAACATGCTCGAAGAAAACCGCGAACTCATCAAAAAGTACGAAGCGGAAAAGAAAGAAATGGG
>USOJ01000208.1 GCA_900556195.1 uncultured Eubacteriales bacterium | reverse complement strand
GGAAGTAACAATCGACAGTCCGTTGCCGCACGAAAGAATAGAAGTCGGGCTTAACTTTTTCCCCGATATATCTTACGGCGCGGGATTTTTCGTATGTAAATTGCAAAAGGTAAATTGAAATGGAAGTTTTACAGGATTTAACCGTAGAAGAACTTAAAACCTTGCTCGGCGAATACGGCGAAAAGCCTTTCCACGCCGCGCAGATTTTCAGGGGACTTGCAAACGGCAAAAAAATTTCCGAACTCACCGATATAAGCAAAGCGCTCCGCGAAAAACTTCTCGAAAAATTTTGCAACGAGCCGATTGAGATTATCGGAAAGAAAACTTCCAAAGCCGACGGTACGGAAAAATATTTGTTCCGACTTCACGACGGCAACGTAATCGAGGGCGTACTTATGAAGTATAAGTACGGTAACACGCAATGCGTTTCGACGCAGGTCGGGTGCAGAATGGGTTGTAAGTTTTGCGCTTCCACCCTGGGCGGGCTTATCCGTAATCTTACCGCGGGCGAAATCGCCGCGCAGATTTACGCGGTTAATCGCCTTATAGGCGGTAATACCGATAAAAGAGCGGTTACGAACGCAGTGCTTATGGGCAGCGGAGAGCCGCTCGATAACTACGATAACGTAATTAAATTTTTAGAAAATATATCCGCCGAAAAAGGGCTTAACGTCAGTCAACGAAATATCAGTCTTTCAACGTGCGGAATAGTGCCGAATATGTATAAATTAGCCGACGCGGGCGTTTCGGTAAATCTGACCGTTTCGCTTCACGAGCCTTTCGACGCGGCGAGAAAAGACCTTATGCCTATAGCGAATAAGTATAGCGTAAAAGAAATTCTGGACGCGTGTTCGTATTATTTCGAAAAGACGGGCAGACGGTACATTTTCGAATATTCGCTCGTTCGCGGCAAAAACGACACCAAAGAATGCGCAGACGAACTTATAAAACTTTTGAAGAGCAGACCCTGCCACGTCAATCTTATTCGGCTTAACGAAGTAAAAGAGAGAAATTTGCTCGCCACCACGGATAAAAACGCTTATTCGTTTTTAGGTTTGCTCGAAAAAGGCGGGCTTTCCGCTACGGTCAGAAGACAAATCGGCGCGGATATCGACGGCGCGTGCGGGCAGTTAAGGGCAAAATATCTTAATAACGGAGAGAACTTTTGGAAAGAGTAATCCGAATAAAAAAAGGTAAATATACCGTAAGAAACGATGCGGACGAAGAGAGGGAGTGCTTTGCGAAAGGCAGCCTGAAAATAAAATCGGACGGAATTCTAACGGGCGATTTCGTAAAAACCGAAAATGACGTAATCGTCGGAGTGTTGCCGAGAAAAAATCGACTTGAAAGACCTTTCGTCGCTAACGTAGACGCGGTCGCGATAGTCGTTGCCGACCCGCCGTCGCCCGATTTTTATTTACTTGATAAACTTCTCGCAAGTTGTTTTTTGTCGGGCGTAGAAGCGGTGATAGTCGTCAATAAAACCGATTTGTCGGACGAAAATCTCAAAAAAATCACCGAACAATATTCGGCGGTTGCGAAAATATTCCGCTTGTCGGCATTGACGGGCGACGGAACGAAAGAATTTGCGGAATTTCTGAAAGGTAAAACGGTCGTGTTTACGGGGCAGTCTGCCGTAGGTAAAACCACGCTTATGAATACTCTGTTCGGCAAAGATCACAAGACGGGCGACGTAAGCGAAAAAACGCAACGCGGCAGACAAACGACGACTTCGGCGACGATCGTCAAAGAAGGCGACGTAGAAGTCATAGACACTCCCGGTTTTACCGCGTTCGACTTGTCGATAAAACACACCGACTTGGCAAAAGGCTACGCCGATTTTATAAAGTACGAAAAGTCTTGTCGGTTTTCCGATTGCTCGCATCTCGGCGAACCCGATTGCGGCGTAAAAGAAGCGGTTGACGGCGGAGAAATAAATAAGTCGAGATACGAAAGATACGCGGAAATTTATAAGGAGTTGAAAGATGGAAAGAAGTATTAAAATCGCGCCGTCGGTTTTGTCGGCAGACTTCGCGAAAATGGGCGAAGAGATTAAAAGCGTAGAAAAAGCGGGAGCGGATATTATCCATCTCGACGTAATGGACGGCGTTTTCGTACCTAACATTACGTTCGGAATAAAAATGGTCGCGGACGTAAGAAAGACAACTTCGCTTTTGCTCGATTGTCATCTTATGATCGTTCACCCCGAGAAGTACGTAAAAGACTTTGCCAAAGCGGGCGCGGACTATATAACCGTACATTACGAAGCGTGCGGCGAAAACCTTAAAGATACGCTTTTGCTTATTAAAGAGAATAACGTAAAGTGCGGGCTGGTTATCAATCCCGATACGTCCGTAGAAAAGGTCGAAAATCTTATTCCGCTTTGCGATATGGTTCTCGTTATGAGCGTTTTCCCCGGTTTCGGCGGTCAGAAGTTTATTGCCGACGTATTGGATAAATGCAGGGCTATAAGAAAAATAATCGACGAAAACAACCTCGATTGTCTGCTTGAAATCGACGGCGGAATAAACGCCGATACGGCAAAATCCGCGCGCGAAGCCGGTTGCGACGTATTGGTGGCGGGCAGCGCGGTATTCGGCGCCTCCGACCGCGTTGCGGCAATTTCGTCCGTCCGCGGATAAAAACGTTGCGTGACGGAAGTTAAAGACGTTTCCCGTTGAGCGGTCTATCCGCCGCTTGACGGCGGGCAGACGCTTATTTGCGATATATATTTATAATTTACGATAATTTCACTTTGCTATTCGACGATTTTACTTGCAATAAAACGTTTAATCGTATATAATACATAAAAATTCAGGAGAAAAAGTACGTATGGC
>USOJ01000207.1 GCA_900556195.1 uncultured Eubacteriales bacterium | reverse complement strand
TTACGCCGACCGATACGGTCAAACCCAATTCTTCTTTTACTCTTTCTCTTATCTCGTCGGCAATCTCTCTCCCCTTTTCGACAGACCCCGCGCCCGAAACGTCTATCCACGCTTCGTCTATTCCGAAAGATTCCAAATCTTCGGAATATTCTCTGTACAAAGCCTTCGCCTGTTTACTCCAATACGAATAGCGTTCGTGGCAGGCCTCTACGAATCGTATTTCGGGGCAGAGTTTTTCGGCATCTTTAATCGTCATCCCCGTTTTTACGCCTTTTTCTTTGGCATTCTGATTTTTAGCAAGCACTATGCCGTGCCTGTCCTCTACGCTTCCGCATACGGCCATATATCCGTTTGCCAGTTCGGGGTCGTATTTACATTCTACCGACGCGAAAAAATTATTAAGATCGATGTGTAGAATCACTCTTTCCATCAGCGTTCTTTCTTTTGAAAAATCCTCTTATTTTTTTCTCTATTGTTTCGCCGTTTTTATAGATAATAACGCATAAAACGCACGTTATTACGAAAATGCAGATCCAAAGCGTAATACCCCACCACGTATCGAACGGAATAATCTTTCCGCCTAGCGAGTAGGACGACAAAACTATGCCTATAATTCTCGTTACCGTTATCATTATGAGATAAAATTTTACGCTCATCGTCGAAAGCCCCGCCACGAAACAAAGTACGTCGTCAGGGAAAAACGGAAACAAAAACATAAACGTCAATACTATTGTATCTTTTCCTTTGACAAGTTGCAAGCCTTTTTGCAAACTTTTTTCGCCGATTATCCAACTTACTACTTTATACCCCAGATATCTGCCTATAAAAAACGCGATTATCGATGCGGACAAGATTCCTATCAGACTGTACAACGCGCCGTAAAACGGACCGAAAAGCGCAACGCCCGCCCCGATCGTTACCATTGACGGTATAGGAAGAACTACTACTTGCAGAAACTGAATCGCGATAAATATCGGAACGGTAAACCTTCCGTAACTCGCCACGTAAGAACGAAGCCCTTCGATGCTCCCTATCTTATCCCATAACCCCGAAACTTTTACCGCGTAAAGCACGAGCAAAACGACTGCAAACGTTCCGAGAAGAACCGCCGTTATTTTATATACGAATTTTTTATCGTACAAGCCGAAAACGACGGCGATAACGGTAAAAATCGTTACGAGAAGCGATAACAGAGTTTCAACGAGAATTTTATGTTGATTAAAAAAAGCAATATCTGTTACTTCTACGTATAATATACCAAACGTCAGAGTTGCCGCTCCGAGCAGAATCAAAACGACGGCGGAAAATATCTTTTTCAGAATTTCAGCGCTGTTGCGCCGTTTTTTATTCCCGTTATCCATACATATAGTATATTCGGCATAAAAATATTTATTTTATTAGGGAAAAACAATTGTAAAACAGTTGATAATTTTTATTTTATGTTGTATAATACAAAGGCTGTTTCGAGGTGTAGCGCAGTTTGGTAGCGCGCTTGGTTCGGGACCAAGAGGTCGTGGGTTCAAGTCCCGTCACCTCGACCAAAAAAAGAGCGACGTATTTTGCGTCGCTCTTTTTTTACGTTTAATATGCGCTGACACTCCGAACGGATACGCGATATTGCCGCTTCCCGCAAGCGGGAGTCCCTCGGCAAGAATTTGCTTCGCAAATTGACGAGCGAGGCGCATTGCGCCACGCTTCAAATACACACTGCCCCTGCCAAAAATAAAAGCACACCGAAAATCGGTGTGCTTTTATTTTTGGCAGGGGAGACGCGATTCGAACACGCAACCTACGGTTTTGGAGACCGCTACTCTACCGTTGAGCCACTCCCCTAAGCATACATATTCTACACTAATTTATCGTTTAAGTCAAGAAAAAGTATGCCTGTTTTCAAAATTTATTTATAGGTTTTTATCGCTTAAAAACTTCATTTTTTCGCATTCGCCGTTAAGAAATCGTTTTACTTCTTTCCAGTCGGGCATGTACCTTGAAAGCATAGACTTAAACCCTGCGCCGTGATTTGCGTATCGGATATGACAAATTTCATGCAACACGACGTATGAAACGCATTTTTCGGGCATATTTGCTAGATAGAGCGAAAAATTAAGTTTTTTAGTCGAGCAATTACAACTCCCCCAACGGGTTCGCATAAGTTTTATCGAATAACCCGACGATTTCAGCCCCGTGATAGTTTCCCAAAACGAAATCAACCATTCTATATTTTCGGATAACTTTTCGTTTAAGAAAGCCGATATTGCTTTATCTGCACAGGATCGCTCGTCGTTTTGAGTATAAAGAGTTATTTTATCCTCGGTTTCAACGATTTTCAGCCTTCCGGTTGCTTTTTCGAAAGTTTTTTTTACCCCGAAAACGTATATATACCCGTCCGTATAATAATCGCCGCCGATAATCGCCTTTTTTCGTTCGATTGCCCTTTTGACGTTTTTTATATTATCGAAAAAAAATTGCTCGATAGTCCTTTCCGACACGAATAGCGGCGCGGTTACAATTGCGCCGTAATCGTTTGCGATTCTGATATACATATTTTTGATTTTTTTACGGATAACGGTAACTTTTATTACGTCGATAATCTTTTCCATATACCGAAGTAAAAACTCGCCGCGTCCGAAAGGAAACGCGGCGAGAATTATACGATTATTTTGCGTAGTCGATTGCTCTGTATTCTCTTATGACGTTGACTTTGATCTGCCCCGGATATTCCATCTCGCTTTCAATCTTTTTAGCAATGTCTTTTGCAAGGAACATAGCCTGACTATCGTCAATCTGTTCGGGTTTAACGACTACTCTGACTTCTCTGCCCGCCTGTATGGCGTAAGCCTTGGCTACGCCCTTGAAACTCG
>USOJ01000206.1 GCA_900556195.1 uncultured Eubacteriales bacterium | reverse complement strand
GGGACTTCGCAAGTTTACTCAGGATGACAATATAATTACTGTCATTGCGAGGGAGCGTAGCGACCGCGGCAATCCCGAAGATTGAAGTACGGATGACAATAGTTCTTGCCTTCCCTATCGGGGAAGGTGGCGGCGTAGCCGACGGAAGAGGTCGATTGTCCTAACGTCAAAAACAAATTCAGGCATAACAAAAATCAAATAAACGAGGCAAAAATGGCAAGACTTAACGTCAATCCGACGCGAATGGAATTAAAACGCCTTAAAGGCAGACTTTCCACGGCAACGCGCGGACATAAACTCTTGAAGGATAAATCCGACGAAATGATTCGTCGATTTTCCGTTATAATAAAAGAGAATAAAACGCTTCGCATCAGACTCGAAGCCGAACTTAAAGACTGTCTGGGGCAGTTCGCGTTCGCGCGCGGCACCGCCTCGCAGGAAGACTTCGATAAGGCGTTTTCTCTGCCTTCGTCGGGCGTTTCGGCAAAATACGAAACGGGCGACGTAATGGGCGTTACCGTTCCGAAAATCACGGTCGAAAAAACGGAAAACGACGGCGATTATCCCTACGCCTTTGCCGAAATCTCTTCCGAAGCCGACTATTCGGTCGCAAGAATCAGTTCGCTTATCGGCGATCTTCTGAAACTCGCCGAAATCGAAAAAACGGCGGCTATGCTGTCGGTAGAAATCGAAAGAAACAAACGCCGCGTAAACGCGCTCGAATACATAATGATTCCGCAAATCGAAGAAACGATAGCGTATATCAGAAGCAAACTCGACGAAAACGAACGCGCCGCCACTACGCGCCTTATGAAAGTAAAATCAATGCTTTCGGCAGAAAACTAAAAACGAAGATAATCGGTATCGAAATAGATAAAGAATTTCGTAATTCCGAGACGTTTGATTTTAATAAAAATAGCGGTGTGGAGTTGATTTTTTAACTCCACGCCGCTATTTTGGTTTTTATAATGTTTCTACCATATTACGGGTTTGTCGTTTTCGTCATAATGCCAAAAATTGCCGTTTTCATTTCTCACCGACAGCGTATTGCCCGCAAACGCTTGATTTTATAGCCCGATTAGGGTATACTTGAACCGATGAGAATTTGCGTAATTTCGGATATACATAGTAACGTTTTCGCGCTCGAAGCCGCTCTTAAAGAGATCGACGCTCTGCGTCCCGATAAAATCGTCTGCCTGGGCGATATCGTCGGCAACGGAGCGTTCCCCGAAGAAACGGTTTCGGTTTTCAGAAGACGCGGAGATATAAAGGCGGTCAAGGGCAATCACGACGCGATAGTTTTGCTCGACTTGTCGTCGTGGAATAACGGCGATCCGCGTATCGACGTGTTCCGGTGGCAGTCCGAAGTCCTGTCGCCCGCGTCAAAAAATTATCTCGCGCGGTTGCCGAAAGCAATCCGTTTCGTTTCCTGCGGAAAAGAAGTCGTTTGTTTTCACTATCCGATTGCAAAAGGCGGAAGATTTTATCCGCCCGAATATCTTCCGACCGACGAGCAGATAAAAGCAATGTTCATTCGCGAAAAAGGCGATATATTCCTTTTCGGACACGAACACACGGGTTCTTTTCACGAAATCGGCGGTAAGTATTATCTCAATTTCGGCAGTACCGGTAATCTCGTCGAAAAAAACGCGGCGCGTTACGGCGTTGTTGATATTCTGCCCGACGGCAAGGTGAGTTACGAACTCAAAAAGGCGTATTACGACGACAGCGAGTTCAGAGAAGAAACGAATAAAATGACGGAAGCCTTAAAAAAATCGTAATCGTAAAATAACCGTGGTATGAAAATCGTCCGAACGGCAATAATATAGTCGGGAGGACGAAATTTATGTTCAGATGTAACGAAAAGATTAAATGCGACGTATGCTCGTGCGAGCATAACGTAGGCGGAAGAAACTGCCAACTCGACACCGTAAAAATTACTTGCGGCGGAGCGGGTTGCACTTGTTGCGACGATTATTGCAATAAAGACTGATTTTGTAACGAGTTCAGGCGAGCGACCGAAAATTTCGGTCGCTCGCTTGACTTATATGCGCGTATATGCTAATATATTCACGAATAAAAGCGGAGGCTTTATTATGAAAGAAACTTACGAATGGATACATAGTTGGTGCGACGAAGCGGGCAAACGCGATTTGCCGAGAGTGCTTCTCGTCGGCGATTCGATTACTCACTCTTATCAGAACGAAGTAAGAGAATTATTAAAGGGAAAAGTTTACGTCGATTACGTCGCCACGAGTTACGCGATAGATACTAAAATGTTTGCGACTTTGATAGACGCGTTTTATAAAGACGATAAATACGATCTCGTGCATTTCAATAACGGACTTCACGGCGAGTTTATCAACACCCGTACTTACGCGGCTAAACTCAAAAAAATCGTCGGCAAGATGACGAACAGCAAAGTCGTGCTCGTTACGTCCACCGTCGTGAACGAAGGCGAAAATAAAATCCGTCATCCGAGATGGCATAAAATCGTCAAGGCGAGAAACGCCGCTGTAAACGCCATCGCAAAAGAGAAAGGCTACGCGGTAGACGATTTGTATACCGTGAGTTTAGGGATAAAGAAGGAAGACAGACTCGCCGACGGAACGCATTACGATAAAGGCGGGGTTAAAATTCTTGCGGAAGCGGTCGCGAAGAATATCCTTGAAAACCTCGGTTTATAAGCGTAAAAACGACTGTTTGAAGCGGGCGAAAAATTTTTCAAAAAAAATTTGAAAAACCCGCTCCAAACAGTTGCGTTTTGAAAATAAATATGGTATATTATACAAGCATTCAGCGAACGGAAGCATAGCTCAGCTGGGAGAGCATCTGCCTTACAAGCAGAGGGTCATAGGTTCGA
>USOJ01000205.1 GCA_900556195.1 uncultured Eubacteriales bacterium | reverse complement strand
ATTAGCCTGAAAACACGGCGCAAGACCGAGGTTCGTATTATTCTTGGCTGGCATAAAGTTTCGCCTCGGTTGCGTTTTGCGCGACCGAGGCGAATAATTTTTATTTTAATACATTTCGACGTAACTGTCGCGTTCTGCGCCGACGGAAACGTACTTTATTTTGCAACCCACCGCTTTTTCGAGATATTCGATATACTTAATCGCGTTTTCGGGTAAATCTTCCTTTTTACGGCACTTCGAGATATCGCAATTGAAGCCGTCGAGATATTCGTAAATCGGCTTCGCCTTTTCGAGGTCTTCGCCGAACGGGAATTTTTCGACTCTCTTGCCGTCGATTTCGTAAGCCACGCATACGGGAATCTTTTTCATATACGACATAACGTCGATTTTGGTAAGAGCGATACAAGTCGCGCCCTGCATCTTTACGCCGTAACGGGATGCAACGACGTCGAACCCGCCTACTCTTCTCGGTCTGCCCGTTGCCGCGCCGTATTCGCCGCCCGCCTTACGGAGTTCTTCGGCTTCGTCGCCGAACATTTCGCAGGTGAACGGACCTTCGCCGACGCAGGTCGAATAGGCTTTCATAATGCCGACTACTTCGTCGAGTTTCTTTTCGGGAATCCCCGCGCCGATAGGAGCGTAAGCCGCAATCGTCGAAGACGACGAAGTATACGGGAAGATACCGAAATCTATATCGCGGAGCGCGCCGAGTTGCGCTTCGAACATAACGTTTTTGCCCTTTGCGATTTCGCCGTCGAGATAGTCGCCCACGTCGCAGACGTAATCGATGAACGGCGTTCCGTATTTTTCGAGCCAGTTATACATATCTTCGGGTTTTACGGGATCTACGCCGTAAGCCGTAACGAGCAGGTTTTTCCACTCGACGATATCATTGATTTTGCCTTTAAGGCTCGCTAAGTGTTTAAGATCGCCCATACGGAAGGTCTTTTTCATGTACTTATCCGAATAAACGGGAGCGATACCTCTGCGGGTCGAACCGAACTTTTTATCTTTGAGTCTGTCTTCTTCGAGTCCGTCGAGGAGTTTGTCGTAAGGCATACAGATCGTCGCCTTATCGCTTATTTTAAGGTGCTTGGGAGTGATGTCGATGCCCGCGTCGCGAAGCCTTTTGATTTCGTTATAAAGGTGTTCGATATCGATAACCATACCGTTACCCATGACGTTGACGGTTTCGTCGCGGAGTATTCCCGACGGAAGAAGGTTAAGTATGAACTTTCCCTTTTCGTTTATTACCGTGTGTCCGGCGTTGTTTCCTCCCTGATAACGCGCGATAATATCGTACCTGTCCGAAAGAAGGTCAACCATTCTTCCCTTGCCTTCGTCGCCCCAGTTGATACCGACTATTGCAGTAAGCATTTGTGTATATCTCCTTAATTGTTTTTTACGTTTTTTGTTTTTCGTTGCGTAAGTCCGACTCTGTCAACGTTCGACGTATTAAATATTTGACAGAATGACGGTATATAAGACTATTATTGAAAAGGTGAGATTTTCGCCTTATACGGTAACTTGCGCTTCGAAACCGAGCAATTCGGCGTTCTTGTCCAAAACTTCTTTTTTAACAAACGCAAGGAACTTTTCGGTCTGCTTTTCCGCTAAACCGCTGAACCCGTGCGCGTCGCAAATCTTTGCGATTTCTTCTTTCGTCAAGCCCAGTCTTTCGTCGCCCGAAAGCCTGTCCAAAAGGTCGTTGTCGCCGCCTTCTACTTTAACGTGTTCGCCGGCGGCCACCGAATGAACCCTTATAATCTCGTGCGCGACCTGACGGTCGAAACCCTTTTCTTCGACGAGATACATTAAAATATTCTCGGTAGCCATAAACGGCAATTCGCGGTCGAGATTTTTTTTGATTACTTTTTCGTAAACCCTTAAACCGCTTATTACGTTTATATAGAGGTTGAGTATTCCGCTCGTCGCCAGAAAGGCTTCGGGAACTGAAATACGCTTATTCGCCGAATCGTCGAGCGTGCGTTCGAGCCACTGTTGCGCTTCGGTAATCGCGGGGTTAAGCGCGTCTATCATAACGTAACGCGCGAGCGAAGCGATTCTTTCGCTTCTCATCGGGTTTTTCTTATAAGCCATTGCCGAAGAGCCTATCTGATTAGTTTCAAACGGTTCGTCAACCTCTTTCATGTGGCACATAAGTCGGACGTCCGAAGAAAATTTCGCCGCCGACTGCGCTATACAAGAGAGCGTATTGAGTACGAAACTGTCGATTTTCCTCGAATACGTCTGTCCCGAAACGGGAATAACTTCGGTAAAGCCGAACTTCGCGGCTATAAGTTTTTCCAGATTGAAAACCTTTTCTTCGTCGTTGAAAAGTTGAAGAAAACTCGCGCCCGTACCCGTCGTACCCTTGCAACCGAAAAATTTAAGACCTGCGAGTTCGTAATCTACCCGTTTAAGATCTTCGTACAGGTCGTTAAGCCAGAGCGTGGCGCGCTTACCGAGCGTGGTCGGTTGAGCCGCCTGAAAATGAGTATACGCCAGAACGGGCAAACCCTTGTACTTTTCGGCGAAGTCCGAAACCGCTTTAATCGCGTTCACCAGCAAAGTTTTTATTTCGGCAAGACCTTCTCTTATAAGCAGAATATCGGCGTTGTCGGTAACGTAACAAGACGTCGCGCCGAGGTGAATGATCTTTCTCGCATTCGGGCAAACGTCGCCGTAAGCGTAAATATGCGCCATTACGTCGTGCCGAAGCGAGCGTTCGTATTCGGCTTCTTTATCGTAGTCTATATCGTAGATATGGGCTTTAAGTTCGGCAATCTGTTCGTCCGTAATAAAGTCCAGACCCGATTCTTTTTCGCTTTCGGCAAGCGCAACCCAAAGTTTGCGCCAGGTC
>USOJ01000204.1 GCA_900556195.1 uncultured Eubacteriales bacterium | reverse complement strand
GTTCGAGAAAAAGGGGGAATATGCAGAAGTCAATTCTTTTAACGTCATTCCTCCCGATAAATTTCCGAGAGATACTGACAAATCGTCGTTTGTAAACGATACGTTCAATTTTCTTGCGTATTCTTTAATTTTTTTCATACCTAAAGAATTCGCTATTTTTACTGCGGGAACGTTCAGGCTTTTTGAGAGCGATTCTTTAACGCTGACGTAGCCCTGATAATTTTTCCCCGCGTTTGACGGCGTATATCCTCCGAAATTCGTTTTTTCATCTAATATTTTGGTTGCTTCGGTAACGTAATTTTCTTCGATTGCTGGCGCGTATACGAGCCACGGTTTTGCCGCAGAGGCAGGGCAACGCTTAATTTGTCCGACGGTCGATTTATACGCAATGATTATTCCGGACTTATTATCCGTTACCAGAACGATAAAGTCTTTTGCCGTGTCGCTTATAGTCGGGACAGGTAATTCTTTTTGTAAATCAGATCTCACCGACGTATAAATTTTATATCCATTGAGTTGTTCAGCGTTTTCTTTTTGGAGAATTTCAATCGCTTCGCATATGGCTTCGTCGCTGAAATCAGAGATATTGTCGCTGTTTTTGTCCGTGAGAACGATTGCTTCGTTAATAGCCGCGTTATAATCGGTTTCAACGATAAAACCTTGCGAAAACATTTCTTTAAGAACGAGATTTCTTCTTTTTAAGCATAATTCATAATTTTTATAAGGAGTGTAAGTCGACGGCGCTTTAATAATCGCCGCAAGTGTCGCGCATTCAGAAAGCGAGAGATCTTTCGCGTCTTTATCGAAATATGTTTTCGCCGCCGCAACTACGCCGTAAGAACCTTCGCCGTAATATATTTTGTTCAGGTACAAATTCAGAATTTCTGTTTTTGAATATTTTTTTTCGAGTTGCCGCGCAAGTTTGATTTCTTTTAATTTGCGTTTTAACGTTTTTTCGCCCGATAAATACACGTTTTTTACAAGTTGTTGCGTTATCGTAGACGCTCCTTCTTTGATTTTTCCGTTTTTTACGTTGTTTATTACCGCTCTTGCCATTCCTTTATAGTCAACGCCTTTATGCGAATAAAATCGTTTATCTTCTATTGCGACGAACGCATTGCGTAAATTTTCAGGTAGTTCGTTTTCTGCCGCAACACCTCCGTTTAAGGTTATTTCTTGTCCGTTTCCGTCGTAAACCGAACACGCAGACGTCGCGTTTTCTAATTTTGACGGATCTAAATCTACTCCTTGCGTAACCGCCGAGTAATATACGAAAGCGCCCGTAAATATTATTACGAGCGAAAATATCGATAGCGATAAGATTTTTAGAAAAAGTTTCATGTCAGTCAACGATATTATGCTCTTTTTGTTTCGTTTTATGCCCGAAATTTACGTTCATTTACTTGTAAAAAAAGTATATTTTTAGTATAATATACACGCATATGAACAAAAGATATTTGATAAAAACGTACGGATGTCAAATGAACGTCCACGAATCCGAAAAAATCGCAGGGCAACTTCAAACTCTCGGCTACGAAGAAACGCAGACAGCCGAAGACGCAGACGTAATCGTATTCAACACCTGTTGCGTGCGCGAAAACGCCGAACAACACGCTTTCGGCAATATCGGCATGTACAAAAAACTTAAAAAAGAAAAGAAAGACCTCGTTATCGCGGTTTGCGGTTGCATGACTCAGCAAGGGGAATTTGCAAAAAAACTCTCCGCTACGTTTCCTTTCGTCGACGTAATAATAGGCACTTACAATATAGACGAATTCGGTAAAATTCTGCAAAAAACGGTCGACACAAAAAAAAGAGTAGTCGAAATTCTCGATAAAAACGGGGATATTTGCGAAGAGATCACGCCTTATCGTTCCAGTTATCCCAACGCTTGGGTAAACATTGCGTACGGTTGCAATAACTTTTGCACGTATTGCATCGTTCCTTACGTTCGCGGCAGGGAAAGAAGCAGACTTCCCGAAAACGTCGTTGACGAAGTTAAAAATCTGGTAAACGAAGGGTACAAAGAGATCACTTTGCTCGGTCAGAACGTAAATTCTTACGGGCACGACTTAAAAAACGACGTGGGTTTTGCCTCGCTATTAGATGAAATCGGAAAAATAGAAGGTAAGTTCAGACTTCGATTTATGTCTAATCACCCCAAAGATTTAACTGAAGACGTTATCGAAGCGATAAAGAGAAATCCTCACGCCTGCCACGCGATACATTTGCCCGTACAGTCGGGTTCAAACAGAATTTTATCGCTTATGAACAGGCGATATTCGGTCGAAAAATACCTTTCGCAAATCGAATCGATCAGAAAAATCATTCCCGATTGCGCAATAACTACCGACATAATAGTCGGATTTCCGACCGAAACCGAAGAAGATTTTATCGACACCGTAAAATTAGTCGAAACCGTAAAATTCGACGGTGCGTTTACGTTCGTTTACTCCAAGCGTGAAGGGACGAAAGCGGCGATTATGGATGGTCAGATAGACCCCGAAATACAAAAAGACAGAATAATGCGGCTTATCGACGTTCAGAACGAACTAAACCGCAAAGAATCTTTAACTTACATCGGAAAAACCGTTGAAATTCTCGTCGAAGACTTCGACGAAAAGAAAAATTCTTACATGGGTCGCGACGAACGCGGTAAAATGGCGTACTTTTCATGCGATGAAAACGTAATCGGCAAGTTCGTCAACGTTAAAATTACGTCGGCGGGCGGAATGTCGCTTATGGGCGAGATTATTGAAATACTTTAAGGTGAAAAGATGTACGATTTAACCGAAATTAAAAAGCGTTGCACGCCGATGATGGCGACGTATATCGATACTAAATTACAAAACGAAGATTGCATCTTATTTTATCGTTTAGGCGATTTTTACGAGA
>USOJ01000203.1 GCA_900556195.1 uncultured Eubacteriales bacterium | reverse complement strand
GCAAAGTTCTGCCCCGAATGCGGTCAGAAGTTATAATCGGTAGCATCGATTCAGGCGATTTTGCCTTTTCGGGAGTATGCTCTCCCGCTTCAACGGGAGAGCATACTCCCGGAAGGGCGGTTTACCGCGGAGTCGATTTTACGTTCCCCGGACGTAACGGTTTACGCCTTTCCCGTCGGGTAAGGCGTTGACGGAGAAAGTCGATGACGAAAGTATAAAAAACGAAAATAGAATAATCATATATTTACGGAGTGTAAAACCATGGAAAGAAAAATTACGGAAAACACTATTATAACCGAGGCGTTGGATATTAATCCCAACGCGGCGGAAATTCTTATGCGTTACGGAATGCATTGTCTGGGATGCGCTATCGCTCACGGTGAAACCGTCGGCGAAGCGGCAGCCGTTCACGGCGCGGATCTCGAACAGATGCTTGCCGAACTCAACGACGTTAAGTAATTTTCGGGCGTAAAGACAACGTACGCGTACGCCCCGAAGCAGACGCTTCGGGGCGTAACTGCGGGTTAAGACATGATTACGGTATAAAAACCATGAACGAAATTGATTACACTAAGAATTACAAAAACGTCGCTACGGACTGCATAAAATGTCCGAGTTGCGGCGGAACTCTTAACTTTAACCCCGATACGCAAACGCTTAAATGCGAGCATTGCGGCAATACGGTCGACTTCGAAAAGAATAAAGAGGTTAAAGAGAACGATATTACCGAGGGTTTCGATAAAGTCAAGCCGTGGGATTCGTCCGAACAGGTTACTTATAAATGCAACAACTGCGGCGCCGTGATTATCATAAACGCCGAAGAAGAAGCGACAGCCTGTCCGTTTTGCGGCGCGACGCACATAATAAAAGATAAGAGTTTCGAAGGTATACGTCCGCAGGCGGTAATTCCTTTCAAATTCGGGACGGATAAAGCCGCCGAATACGGAAAAAAGTGGGCTAAATCACGTATTTTCGCGCCGAGAAAGTTCAAAAAGAACTTAAACCGCGAGAATATGCGAGGCGTTTACGAGCCTTGTTTTACCTTCGACAGCAATACTTATTCGACTTACGTCGGTCGCGTCGGATACCGCAGAACCCGCACGGTGGGCAGCGGTAAAGACAGACGAACCGAAACTTACATAGAATATAAGAATATTTCGGGTACGTATACCGAGTTTTTCGACGATTTGCTCATCGCAAACAGCGATAAGTTCAATCAGAAGCAAATCGACAGACTTTCGCCGTTCAACACGGCTAACGCCTGCGTTTACGAAAAGAACTACCTTTCGGGTTTCGTTGCCGACGGCTATACGAAGGGGCTTAACGAGTGCTGGCAAGACGCGAAAAATACTATGGATTCGCTCATTCGGCAGCACATCAAGCGCGAGTACAACGCAGATGTGATCGATTATCTCAACGTAAGCACCACACACGAAAACGTTACGTATAAATATCTGCTTCTTCCCGTTTATTTTTTGTCGTATAAGTACGGTAAAAAGAGTTACGGAGTAGCGGTAAACGGTTGTAGCGGAAAAGTCAGGGGCAAAACGCCGATTTCTCCGCTTCGCGTAGCGATTGCGGTGATTTTGGGGTTGGCTGCTCTCGTCGGTCTGGCGTTCTTTATAATGCGTTTTTCGAACGCCGAATCGGCAGAAACTGCCTTGAATGCGGCAAAAACTTTGCTAATATGACGAATTTTTAGTCGATTTACAAAAAATCTTACTTAATTGCGTTGACTAAAATCGTTTATAATGTTAAAATAAGTTAAAATTCTTGCGTAGCGTCGCTGCTATGCACGGAGGATTGAATGAAAAAATTACTTAAAAGAATATGCGCCGCATTTCTTGCGGCGGCAACCGTTTTCTGCTTTGCAAGTTGCGGTAAAGGCGTAGTCAAAGACGGCAGTAAAATCGAAAAGATGACCGTTACTTTGGAATATACGGACACCGACGACAAGGCGCAGACGCTCAAAGTAGAAATCGAACTCTATATGAATTACGCGCCGGCGACTATCGGCCACGTCAAATATCTTGCTTCCAAGGGCTATTATAACGACACTATCGTAAGCGATTTGAAGACGAATCATATCGAATTCGGCGAATTTTATCTCGATAACGGCGAACGCAAATCAAGATACGACGAAAACGCTAAACTTGCGTATACTTCGATTATAAACTCCGATTACGTCAGCGGAAAAACGATTGCCAACGGTAAACGAAACAGATATACCGCGACGGGAAGCATCGTCGGCGAATTCAGGGCCAACGGAATAAGCAGTTCGAAAACTCTTACCGTTTCGGACGGTACGCTCGTATTGAAAAGGGATACTTTGAGTTACGACGTCGACGGCGGGCACGATACTGCGAAAGGCACTCTTGCGCTCGTAACGGGTAGCGACAGTTATTATACAAACGTAGAAAGCGGCTATACCGCCGCGCAGTGTTTTGCCGTCATCGGTAAAATAACGAAAGGTAAAGATACGCTTAAAAAATTGATAACCGACGCCGATAAATACGTCAAGGACACCAACGGTTCGACCACTTACTATTTCGATTACGAAAATTGCGTAGACGGCAGCGATGAAAAATCTAAGGCTGTTTACGAACAGTTCGAATCTCTCGGACACGTATTCGTAAAAGACAGCGAAGGCAACTATACCGCAGTCGGCGGGGAAACCCCGATCGAAATTACGAGCGACGATTATAGCGACGTTCTTTCTAAATTGAACGGTAATTCCAAATATTTAAGGGCTATACCTTATAAGACGATAACGATAAAGAGCGTCAGCCTGAGTAAATAAATATACAACCGAATATAAAACCACGGGGGCGAGAAAACTCGCTCCCGTTTTTTGACAAAAAAAATAAATCGCAAAAAAAATTAAAAAATTTTTCAATATGGG
>USOJ01000202.1 GCA_900556195.1 uncultured Eubacteriales bacterium | reverse complement strand
TCTTCATATTGAAGTAGAGCTTGAAAGTCAGAGCGTTTTTTGATATTAGCAATTATTCTATCTGTGCTGGTAGTTTTCGCCGAAAATGCCGCAGAAAATCAAAAATTTGCGCTCGATACGGGCGCGTATACCCTTAAAATGGACGATTCCGTTACCATGGACGTAAGTTACGCCCACGGTGCGTATTTATACAATAAACGCGATACGAGCGGGAATATTCGTCTTAAATTCAAAACCGTTTCATATTCTTCCGCGGTTACGAACGCCATGTTAAACGGACTTGTCAGAGGGAGCAGTAAAGATATTGCATACGCTTATGTACCTATGACAACAAATCATTGGTACGTGTTCGGCGACGGTACGAATACGAAAAAAGGCGATATTTATTCCGTTGACGAATATACGGATATAATTTACGACGTTACCGCGCACGCCTTTTCGGTTAAAATAGGCAACGCGACGCCCGTGATGGCTAAAATGTTCCAGACTGCCGACGCATCCGCTACGGACGCCGCAGGTACGGGGCGTATTGCGTGGGATGCGAATAACGCCGAAGCCTTAATAAAGGCAACGCTTACCGATTTTTCGATTACGGATGCCGACGGATATAATCTCGGCGTTGCTATGAGCAGGACGAAAGACGCCCGTATGACTTATACTTACGAAGAGAACTTTTACGGCTATGCCGGCAAAACGGTAACCGTTAAATATATCGGCGACGGCGACGGCGGTTCGCCGCTCGTATACGGCTCAGACGGTACAAGACTTACGATACCCGTTACCTCGCTCGGCAACGGCGAATATTCTTTCGTTATGCCGGATGCAGACGTAAAACTCGTTATGAAACGCCGAATCGAAAGTTCCGAAATTTACGGCACTTATGCTAATGCGGAAAGCGGTGATTATTTCGTACTCGGCGAGCAATCTTACAAGTCGATAAACGGAGTTAAAACCAATATTGATCTCGCTGTGTATACGGGCGGAATAGTGGACGTTATCGACGGCGAAAATATTACCGAAGGCGAGTACACTATCGGTAAACTCGTCGTCGGCGAAAACGTCTATAAAAAATTGCTTAAATATTCGGTTGCTTTCGTCGTAGACGGAAAGACCGTCAAGAGCGAAACGCTGTCTTCGGGCGATTATTTTGCGACTGCGCCCGAAAAACCGACGAAAGACGGATACGTTTTCGCGGGGTGGAGAACTTCCGGCGGAGAAGCGTACGAAGCCGATAAAACGATAACCGAGTCTACGACTTTCTACGCAGTTTTCGAAGAAGAGGGCGGACATACCGACCCCAAGGCAGAAAGCAAGAGCGGTTGCGGCGGAAATATCGCGTATTCGTGTTTTGCGTTTATTCCGCTTGCCGCAATAATTTTCGGCATAAAGAACAAACGCGAAGGCGGCAGGTAAAATGATCAGATACGGTGTTGCGTATAAATTAAAAAAAGCGGGTTTTATATTATCGTTCGTAATATTGCCGACGATTACGTTTCTGGTGTTTTACGTCTACGTTAATATAGACGCTTTCGCGATGTCTTTTCAACAGACTATCGACGGTGAAAAGATATGGACGCTTAACAACTTCAAAGACGTTTTTACCAACCTTTTTCCGCCTAACGACGAAATGAAAGAGGCTTTCAGAAACACGTTTATTACTTTCGGCGTAAATATGATAATGTTTATCGTCGGGGTATTCGTTTCTTACTTTCTGTATAAGAAGATTTTCCTGTATAAGGCGTTTCGCGTAATATTCTATCTGCCGAGTATATTGTCTGCGGTAGTGCTTTGCGCGATTTACTATAATCTTCTCGAAACGGAAGAATGCAGAAATTTCGTGCAGAAACTTTACGGACTTTCGGAGCCGCCGCGGATATTTTCCGATTCGAGATTTGCCAATAAAGCCGTAATTATCAATATGATATGGCTTACGTTCCCGGGTAACTTAATTATCTGGGGCGGAACGTTTTCGAGGGTACCCGACGGGGTTATCGAATCTGCAAAGATAGACGGCGTAAACTGGGTGCAGGAAGCCTTTAAGATAATTATCCCCATAGTGTGGCCGACTTTCGCGCTTATGTTCGTTTTACAGATTGCGGGCATATTCGGCGCGAGCGGACAAGTTTTCTTACTTACTATGGGTACGGAAGGCACGCAGACTATATCCAACTGGATGTATCTGCAAGTCTATTCGGTGGCGATAAACAACTCGTCCAACGCATTCAATTATATGTCGGCGCTCGGCTTGTTCTTAACGGTCATATCCTGCGCAATATCGCTTACTATCCGAAAAATTTCGGGTAAGGTATTTCAGGGGGTGGAGTATTGATGAAGATCAAAAAACATTTTCTCGGCTGGCAAAAACGGAGCGTTTCGGAAAGAATACTCTATTTCATAATTTTCGCGATATTCGCGCTCGTCGCGTTTTCGTATCTGTACTGCCTGTGGTGGTGCTTTATGTCGGGTATGAAAACTCCCGACGATATAGTCGCCAAGCCGTTCGCGCTCCCGACAAAATGGCGTTTCGACAATATTCCCAAGATGATGGCAATGTTGAAAATAAACGACACGGGCTTTTGGGGAATGCTTTTCAACAGCATTTACTTTTCGGTAATCGGCGCGTTTTTCTCGGCTTCGTGTACCGCGATGCTCGCCTACGTTACCTGTAAATATAAGTTCCCCGGCGCGGGCGCGTATTTTATCGCTTCGCTTATAATGATGATACTTCCGATATACGGCACGGGCGGAAGCATGTATCTTTTACTCGATAAGTTGGGGCTTCTGAACAGCCGGCTTATGATAGTTACTTCATTTTCGGGTATAGGCGTTTACTATATGTATTTCTACGCCTTTTTCCAGAACGTAAGCAACACCTACGCCGAAGCGGCAAGGATAGACGGCGCAGGCGACTATACGATATTTTTCCGCGTAATGTTGCCGCAG
>USOJ01000201.1 GCA_900556195.1 uncultured Eubacteriales bacterium | reverse complement strand
AAAAAAGTGTAAAAACAGTTGCGTTTTTGTTTATATAGTAGTATAGTGCTTGACACCGAGAGGTATTATTCTTGTCTGGCATGATTATAAAGAAAGGAGTTGAATTTATGAAGAGAAAGAAGATTTTATGTTTATTGACCGTTTTGTCGGTTGCGTTTTGTTCCTGTTTTTTGTTTACGGGTTGTAAAAAAGAAAGCGACGAAAATAAAAAATACGACGTAAGCATAAAGGTTAAGAACAATTTTGACAGCGAATGTCTTTCAAGCGTCGTATGGAAAAATAGGACAAATGCATTATGAGGAAAAACCTAAATTTATTTGTGAACGAGGAGAATATTATTATCGTATTTACGCTGATTCCACATCTGATTTATGGAATTCGAGAACAGTATTTTTGTACATTACGGTTATTTAATGCAGGGGAGAAAAATTTGAATCTTTAATAACTTTGACGAGGTGTCGGGCGGAAAAATTTTTCCGCCCGACTTATTTTTGCCATAAAACCGCGTGGCGGTGAAAATTTTTCGTAAAAACGCAATCGTCGAAAATTTCTTACGCTTCGTCGTTTTATGAAAAGCATTGACAAATCGGGAACGGTCGGGTATAATATCGGTATGAAATTCATACATATGGCGGACGCCCATTTGGGTTCTAAAATGGAAGCCAAACTGCCGGGCGAAAAGGCAAAAATCCGTCGCGCCGAGATACGCGCGACCTTTCTGAAAAGCGTGGAATACGCCTATAAAACGGGCGCGGAAGTCTACGTTATAGCGGGCGATTTATTCGATAGGGACAAACCCCTTAAAAAAGACAAGGAGTTCTTTTACGATACCGTAAAACGCTTTCCGTTCATAGATTTTTTATACCTGCGCGGCAATCACGACGACGCGTTGGACGGCGAAAATCTGCCCAACCTTAAAACGTTTTCAAAGGAGTGGACGTATTACCGTTACGGCAAAGTCGTGTTCGCGGGGATAGAACTTTCGGGCGAAAATTCGCTGTCGCTCTATTCGTCGCTTCGTTTAAGCGAAGACGATATAAACGTAGTTATAATGCACGGCGATATATCCGAAGGCGCGGGCGAAGATAAGATTAAACTTCCGCTTCTGAAAGATAAAAATATCGATTATCTCGCTTTGGGGCATATACACCGCTCTTACGCGAAATCGCTCGGAAGTCGCGGTCTAGCGCGATATTCCGGGTGTCTGGAAGGCAGGGGCTTCGACGAAACGGGCGAAAAGGGCTTTTACGAAGTTACGGTAGACGAAAACGAAAAAAGGCTCGACTCCAAGTTTACGTCGCTTTCCGCAAGGACGGTTTACCGCTACGAAATCGACGTGTCGTCCGCCGAAAATCCGTCCGACGTTTATTCGCTCGTAAAAAGTTCGGTCAAAGCGAAAAGCGGCGACCTTATAAGGGTCGAACTCGTAGGGGAAAGAGAATATGCGGACGAAAACGTCGCCGAAGACGTAGAAGCGTACCTTAAAGATTCTTATTTTTTCGTGTCGGTCAAAGATAAAACCGTAAAGAAATATCACGCGGAAGATTTTGCAGGCGACAAGTCTTTAAGGGGCGAATTCGTGCGGCAGGTGCTTGCCTCGGATTTACCCGAAGAGAGAAAGAGCGAGATCGTCGCGCTCGGACTTAAAGCGCTTTCGGGCAGGGAGGTTGACTGATGATACTCAAATCCTGTTACGTAGAAAATTACGGCGGGCTGAGCGGAAAATCGTTTGAATTTTCGCCGTCGCTAACCTGCGTTTTACGTGAAAACGGAGCGGGTAAAACCACGCTCGCGTCATTTTTGCGGGCGATGTTTTACGGATTGCCCGCGACGAAAACCACGTCCGTAACGTTTAACGACCGCGAGAGATTTTATCCGTTTAACGGCGGCAAATTCGGCGGTTCGCTCACTTTCGAATCGGGCGGCAAAACTTATAAAATCGAACGATTTTTCGATAAAAAAAGTCCCAAAGGCGACAGCGTTAAACTCTACGAAAACGGCAAAGAAATTTCCGCCTCTTACGATTTGGGACTTGAACTTTTCGGCGTGGACGAACAGACTTTTTCGCGCACCGTGTTTTTCGGCGGCGACTTTTTAGACGGGCTTGACGGCAAAAGTCTTAAACTGAACGACGTAGTCGGCGAGGCGATCGACGGAACTTCTTACGAAGACGCCGTTGCGGCTATAGAAGACGGCAAGAAAAAGTATAAGGCTCTTCGCGGCGACAAGGGCGTTATCAAAAATCTTAAAGAGGACAAAAGGAACGCCGAACGGAGGATAGAAAATTACGCCGAAACCGAAAAAAGCCTTCTGAAGCGGTACGACGAAAAGACCGAAGCGGAAAATAACGTCGCGGCGGTAAAAACCCGTTACGATAACGCGGTAAAGGCGCAGACCGTCAAAGCGCAACGCTCGGCGTACGTGGGCAAGGTAAAAGAAGCCGAACAGACGAACGCCGAACTGTATAAATTCAAGGTCGCGTACCCCCGTTCGATACCGTCGAAAATCGAAATCGACGGCTTCGCGAAAAAACTTGCCGAACTCAACGGGTATAAGACGGATTACGCTTCCGCGGCGATGACCCCCGACAGAAAATACGCTTTAAGCGCGCTCGAAAGAGAGTTTGCCGAAAACCCGCTGTCGAAAGCAAAACTCGACGAACTTCGCGTCGAAAGCGATAAAATAACCGAAAAAACGGGCGAAGTAAGACGGCTTGCCGCCGCGGTTTCACAAATAAGCGAAGACCGTATAGTAAAAAAATTCGACGCAAACCCGATAGAGGAAGGCGAACGCGAAAGGGCGGACGAACTTAAAAAAGAATACCTTGAAACGGAAGAACTCATAAAGGCGGAAGAAGCCGCGGCGAATAAAGCAAGCGACTCTAAAAAGCCGTCGTATAAGGCGATTATGGCCGTACTCGGCGTATTGCTCGCCGCGGGCGGAGTCGGGCTTGCGTTTCTTAATTTATACGCGGGTATAGCCGTCGGAGCGGTCGGTCTTATTGCGCTTATATC
>USOJ01000200.1 GCA_900556195.1 uncultured Eubacteriales bacterium | reverse complement strand
GTACTCCGATCTTCGGGATCGCCACGCTGCGCTCGCGATGACAGTACTACACCACCCTTCCGGGAGATTCTTTGGCAAAGCCTCAGAATGACGGTAAACAAACGCACTGCGATCGCGACGGATAAAGATTATTCGATTATTTTTCAATGTGGATTGACAAACGGTTTCGCATATGTTATAGTTATGGCGATATGAACTTACAATACTTGAAATACGCGGTAGAAGTCGCGAACAGCGGTTCGATAAACAAAGCCGCGGAAAAACTCTATATGGATCAGTCAAATCTGAGCCGTTGCATAAAAGAACTCGAATCGTCGGTCGGCGTAAACATCTTCGAAAGGTCTTCGCGCGGGGTGAAAATATCGCCGCATGGCGAAGAATTCCTTAAATACGCGAAAAACATATTGAAACAGGTCGACACGTTGGAAAATATGTTCCGCTCTGACTTCGCCGAAAAAAAGAAATTTTCGATTTCGGTACCGCGCGCAAGTTACGTCGGAGAGGCTTTTTCGTCGTTTTCGCTCTCTTTGCCGACGGACGGCGGATTCGAGGTTTTCTACAAGGAAACGAACGCCCTCCGCGCCGTAAAGAACATTCTCGAAGCGGACTACCGTCTGGGTATAATCCGCTATGCCGAACATTACGACGAGTACTATAAAGAAATGCTCGAAAACAAGGGGCTTTCTTACGAACTCATAGCCGAATTCCGCTATCAGCCCGTCATGAACGAACACTCGTCGATCGCTTCGAAAGAAGAAATAACTTTCGCCGATTTAGCCGATAAAACGGAAATAGCGCACGCCGACCCTTACGTTCCGTCGCTGCCGTTATCCGAAGTTAAAAAAGAAGAATTGCCCGACACTCCCCGCCGCATATTCGTGTTCGAGCGGGCAAGTCAATTCGAACTTCTGGCGAAAAATGCGGATACTTTTATGTGGGCTTCGCCCGTTTCGAAACAAACGCTCGGGCGGTACGGACTGGTACAGAAAACCTGCCCCGAAAACCAAAAAGTGTACAAAGACGTGCTTATATATAAAAAGGATTACGCGCTTACCGACCTCGATAAAAATTTTATAACCGTACTTTGCCGCGTAAAAAGAAATTTATTCGGCGACAATCAATGATTTTTGCGTTGAAAACCCCGCCGATTTACTAAAATTTTCAATCTTACCCCGTTATATCGATAAATACAGTACCGATATAACGAAATAACATTTGACATTTATTTTATAAGATGATATAATCGGATCGTAAAAGGGAGAAGCAAATGATTTCGAAGGCGACGCTCGGCAGATTGCCGACATATCTTAAATACCTGACGGCTCTGCCCGATACCGTTACGGCGATTTCGGCGACGACGCTGGCGAAAGAACTTTCGTTGGGCGAAGTTCAGGTACGGAAAGATCTCGCTTCCGTTTGCGGCAAAGGTAAACCCAAGGTAGGATACGAAGTAAAAGATCTCGTCGTCAGCATAAAGCGCGTGATTTCGCTTAAACCGAACAAAGAGGCGATCATAGTCGGCGCGGGCAAACTCGGAACCGCCCTTCTCGGCTACCCCGGCTTTTCGGAATACGGTTTAATCGTCTCGAAGGCGTTCGACGTCGACGATAAAAAGTGCGGCGGAAACGTTCTGCCGATGAGCGAACTTCAATCCTATATAAGATTACATCAGGTCGAACTCGGCGTACTCACCGTCCCAGCAGACGCGGCGCAGTCCGCGGCGGACGAAATGGTAAAAGGCGGAGTTCGTGCGATATGGTGTTTTTCTCCGACGGCGATAAAAGTTCCCGACGGCGTTACCGTACAATACGAAAATCTCGCGCTTTCTCTCGCGCATTTACAAAATAAATCAGGTTAAAATTTTTTACGACATACAGGAGGTTACTATGGCAAACAATGAACGACAAATAGTCGACGGCGTAGAAGCGTTGGAAGCGACGATCGCAAGAGTCAAAGCGGCTCAGCGCGTATTCGCGACCTACACGCAGGAACAGGTGGACAAGATCTTTAAGGCTGCCGCCATCGCCGCAAACCAGGCGCGTATTCCCCTCGCCAAAATGGCGGTTGAAGAAACGGGAATGGGCGTCGTCGAAGACAAGGTAATCAAGAACAACTACGCTGCGGAATACATTTACAACGCGTACAAGAACACGAAGACCTGCGGCGTCATCGAAGAAGACAAGGCTTACGGAATAAAGAAAATAGCCGAGCCTTTGGGCGTTATCGCGGCGGTTATCCCCACGACCAACCCGACTTCGACAGCCATCTTCAAGACGATGATCGCATTGAAAACGAGAAACGCGATTATCATCAGTCCCCACCCGAGAGCCAAAAAATCGACTATCGCCGCCGCGAAAGTCGTTCTCGACGCCGCCGTTAAGGCGGGCGCGCCCGAGGGCATTATAGAATGGGTTGACGTCCCCTCTCTCGAAATGACTAACCTTTTGATGAAAGAGGCGGATATTATCCTTGCAACCGGCGGTCCGGGAATGGTCAAAGCCGCTTATTCGTCCGGCAAACCCGCGCTCGGCGTAGGAGCCGGCAACACCCCCGCCATCATCGACGATACCGCGGACATCGTACTCGCGGTCAACTCGATAATTCACTCCAAGACGTTCGATAACGGTATGATCTGCGCGTCCGAACAATCGGTAATCGTTCACAAGAACGTCTACGACGCGGTTAAAACCGAATTTGCGGAAAGAGGATGCTATTTCCTCAACCCCGAAGAAACGGAAAAAGTTCGTAAAACTATTATTATAAACGGCGCTCTTAACGCCAAAATCGTCGGTCAGAAAGCGGTAAAAATCGCCGAACTCGCCGACGTAAAAGTTCCCGAAGGAACGAAGATTCTTATAGGCGAAGTCGAAAGCGTGGAACTTTCGGAAGAATTCGCCCACGAAAAACTTTCCCCCGTTCTCGCTATGTATAAGGCGGAAGACATTCAGGACGCCTTCTCTAAAGCCGAAAGACTTATCGCGGACGGCGGCTACGGTCATACCTCTTCGATTTACCT
>USOJ01000199.1 GCA_900556195.1 uncultured Eubacteriales bacterium | reverse complement strand
GATTCTCTGAATAACTTTTCCGCCGCTGCCGATAACTTCTCTTATCTTATCTGTCGGGATCATGTAGGACATGATCTTCGGAGCAAACGGAGAAAGTTCTTCTCTCGGAGCGGGAATTGCTTTGAGAAGAATATCGTCGATGATATGCTCTCTGCCCGCTTTGGTCTGTTCGAACGCCTTTTCGATGATGTCGTAGGTCAGACCGTCAATCTTAATGTCCATCTGAATGGACGTGATACCGTTTTTGGTTCCGGCCCTGCGCGGTGCCGGCAACCTTGAAGTCCATATCGCCGTAGAAGTCTTCAAGTCCCTGAATGTCAACCATGGTCAGCCACTTGTCGTCCTTGGTTATAAGACCGCAGCTGATACCCGCAACGGGACGCTTTATGGGAACGCCCGCGTCCATAAGAGCGAGGGTAGAACCGCAAACGGAGCCCTGCGAGGTCGAACCGTTGGAAGAAAGAACTTCGGAAACGAGTCTTATCGCGTACGGGAATTCGTCTTCGGACGGAATTACGGGTTCAAGCGCTCTTTCAGCCAAAGCGCCGTGTCCGATTTCACGTCTGCCGGGGCTTCTTAAAGGCTTCGCTTCGCCCGAAGCGTAACCGGGCATGTTATAATGGTGGATGTATCTCTTATATTCTTCGTTGTCAAGTCCTTCGAGTTTCTGAACTTCGGAAATAGTACCGAGCGTACAAGTCGTCATAACCTGAGTCATACCGCGGGTAAATACGCCGCTTCCGTGAACTCTCGGAAGTATGCCGTGTTCACACCAGATAGGTCTGATATCGGTAAGCGATCTGCCGTCGGGTCTTACGCCGAGATTCGTAATCTTCGCTCTGACCTTTTCCTTGGTGATATAGTAAAGAGAATCTTTAAGTTCTCTTTGCATATTCGGGAATTGTTCGGCAAAATGTTCCAGAACGTCTTTTTCTACTTCATCCTGACGGGTTTGTCTTTCGAATCTGTCGAAAGTATCGAGAGCGTAATCGAGTTTTTCACTCGCGTACTTTCTGACTTCTGCGTCGAGATCTTCGGGGACGTGATAGAGTTCGATGTTTTGTTTTTCTTTACCGCAAGCAGCGACGATTTCTTCGATAAATGCGCACTGCTTTTTGATTTCTTCGTGTCCGAACAAAATAGCGCCGACCATATCGTCGTCGGAAAGTTCCTTCGCGCCCGCTTCGACCATCATAATAGCGTCTTTCGTTCCCGAAAGGTTAAGGGTCAAAGTGCTTGCCGCTTTTTCGGCAACAGTAGGATTGATAACGTATTTACCGTCGACCATACCTACGACTACCGAGCCCGTAGGTCCTGCCCACGGAATATCCGAAATACTGAGAGCAACCGAAGAACCGAACATTGCAAGCGGTTCGGGAGCGATATCGGGATCAACCGACAACGCAGTCGCAACTACGGTTACATCGTTGAAAAGCCCTTTGGGGAATAAAGGTCTGATAGGTCTGTCGATAAGTCTGGATACGAGAATCGCCTTATCGCTTGCCCTGCCCTCTCTCTTTTTGAAGCCGCCGGGGATTTTACCGACGGAATACATTTTTTCTTCGTAATCGACGGACAGCGGGAAGAAATCCATACCTTCTCTCGGAACGGGCGCCATGGTAACGTTTACCATTACTACCGTTTCGCCGCATCTGACGATACAAGAACCGTTGGCTTGTTGAGCGTACTTGCCGACGTCAACGGAAACTTCTTTCCCACCTATCGTCGTAGTAAACTCTTTGTGATTTTCTAACATTTTATACTCCTTTCTCTGATTTATTACGCAGACGCGTCTTTCGTCTGCGCCTTCAAACGCTTTAAGCCTCCATCTTTTCGGGCAAGCGTTATAATGCAAAAATGCTTTTTGAATGAAAGCAAAAGGGGGAGTATAGAAAATACTCCCCTTTGAAATTACTTACGAAGACCCAAACGAGCGACGATTTCTCTGTATTTTTCGATATCGATAGATTTAAGATAATCGAGCATACCCTTTCTACGACCTACCATTTTGAGCAGTCCGCGACGAGAATGTTTGTCGTTTTTATTGACTTTAAGGTGTTCGTTGAGATGGTTGATTCTCTCCGTTAAAAGAGCGATCTGAACTTCTGCCGAACCCGTATCGCCGTCGTGTCTTTTGTACTCGTTGATAACTTCTGCTTTTCTTTCTTTTTCCATTTTGTTTATCCTCCCATATGGAAATTATTCACTTAAAGCGTAGCAAAGCGTCGAGTATTCGCAAAACTTCGCAATAAGCACCGTATATATATTACCATATAAGAAGTAAAATTGCAATCGAATTTATCCGTTCTTTGCAAACAATTTATTTTTTTCGTAGATAATCGTATCGATTTTCGCAATATACGTCGCAATATCTTTGGGCGCGCCGTAACGCTCGATTCTCGCCCCGCCGTCAAAAAGTTTTTTACTTACTGCGTTAGCCCCGCACGCGAGATTATCGGTTATTTCTTCCATAACGTCGACGTTATAGACGCACACTTTGCCTTTTTTTGCGTATCCCGTATTTTCAAGATTTCCCGCCATGTATTTTTGGCGATAAGTATAGTACGGGTCGTATCCGTTTTTCGTAAGAGTTTCATAAGCGTAGTCAATCATTTTTTCGATTTCGCCCGCTTCAAGTCGTTCTACGCCTTCTTTAAGTTTACTACCCTTTTTAAGTGATAAAGTATGTACGGTTACGTCGTCGGGAGACAGAGAAACCGCCGTATCGAGACTATATCTGAAGTCTTCGAACGTTTCTTCGGGTAGCCCGGCTATCAAATCCATATTGACGTCGAAACCGTACTTTTTAGCCAGAGTAAATTTTACTTTAATATCGTCGCCCGTATGCTTTCTTCCTATCAGTTCGAGCGTTTTGTCGTTGAAAGTCTGCGGATTGACGCATATTCTCGTTACTCCGTATTTTTTAAGAAGCGTCAGAACGGCGTCGTCTATGCAGTCGGGTCTGCCCGCTTCAACCGTATATTCGCAATCGACCGCGCCTACGGAAACGAGAATTTTTTCG
>USOJ01000198.1 GCA_900556195.1 uncultured Eubacteriales bacterium | reverse complement strand
GTCGTACAAAACTCTGTCTACCTGATCGAACTCGCCCTCTTTATAGATATGTTTTACGCCGAGTTGGTAGCCGTACGCCTTGCCTATCGTTCCGTCTTCGCCTGCCCAACTATCCCATATATGAGAGTGCAGATCGCATATTTTATTCGACTTTTTCTGCCATATCCACAAAATTTCGTCTACGGCGTTCTTAAAGCCCTGCTTACGCAAAGTCATTATCGGGAACTCTTTTGAAAGATCGTAACGGTTTACGATACAAAACTTTTTTACGGTATGCGCAGGCGTACCGTCAAGCCACTTGGGGCGGACTTCTTTATCGGTATCCCAGACTCCGTTTTGTAATATATCTTCCGCATTTGCGCGGAACACCTTATCTGCGTAACTCATATATTGCTCCTTTTCGTATGTTTTTTAATATTTACTCCGTATAATACCACCCTTCCGGGAGTATGCTCTCCCGTTGAAGCGGGAGAGGTGGCGACACTGCCTAAGGTCGCTACGCTCGCGATGACGGAAAACTTTACGTTATCCCGAGTAAAACGATGAGGTCGCCCTGCTATTCAGCCGACGTTGATTTTTTCTTCGGGAAGCCGAGCCGATGGGTCGTTCTTTCGTATAATCGTGGCGAACGCGAAAGTAATTCCGCCCATTCTGCCGACGAACATAAATATCGCTAAAATCGTTCGCGAAGCCGCTCCGAGCGTCGGGGTTAAACCGAGCGTAAGCCCGACCGTGCCTATCGCGGAAGCCGTTTCGAACAGACAATCGAATACGGGCAGATTTTCAATCGCGCTTATCGTTACGCCGCCTATCACCCAAAGAGTGATATAAAGCGCGGCAACCGCCGCCGCCCTGCGGATGATTCCGTCGGAAATTCTTCTTCTGAAAACGGTAACGTCTTTATTGCGTCTGAATATCGAAAGCATAGCGATAAACAATACCGTTACGGTATTTATTTTAATTCCGCCCGCAGTAGAACCCGAAGCCCCGCCGATAAGCATTAAGAGCATCATAAGGAATTGACTGCTCGATTTCATCTTCGTCAGGTCTGCCGTATTGCTGCCCGCCGTTCTCGGAGTAATCGCCTGAAAGAGCGACAACAACACCCTTTTACCTGCCGTCTCGCCCGAAAAGTCGAAAAAGAAAAACCACAGCGCGGGTAAAATTATCAATATCGCCGTCGCCGAAAGTATAATTTTAGATTGCAGGCGATATTCGCGTAAACGCCATTTATGTTTACGGATATCGTCCCACGTTAAAAAGCCTATTCCGCCCGAAACGATTAAAAGCATCATCGTGATGCTTACGAGCGGATTTGCGGCGTAAGCCGTCAAAGAAACGAATTCGTTGCCTTTTCCGCCTAAAATATCGAAACCGGCGTTACAAAACGACGATACCGAATGGAATATTCCGTACCAAAGCCCTTTGAAAAATCCGAACTTCGGGATAAACGCTATCGATAAAAGCAACGCGCCGATAAATTCGATAACGAACGTAGTGGTAACGATAAAGCGCATAAGTCTTACGACCCCGCCGATCTGCGTAGCCGCGAGCGAATCTCTTACCGCGGTGCGTTCGTGCAGTCCGATTTTATGCTTCGTCCAGGTGGTAACGCCTATCGCGATGGTTATAACGCCAAGACCGCCGATCTGTATAAGCAAAAGTATGACTATCTGACCGAAAAGCGACCAGTGCGCGGCGGTATCTACCGCGACGAGCCCCGTAACGCAGGTTGCGGAAACGGAAGTGAAAATCGCGTCGCCGTAATTCGTCCACTCGCCCGAAACCGAAGATATCGGAAGCGACAACAAAAAACTTCCGATCAATATGACCGCCATAAACGCAAGAATCATACCCTGCGCGACGGATATTTTTTTGAAAAAGTTACGCATATGAAAACGCCGTGTAAAAAGGCATACGATTTAAGTCGTATGCCAAAATTATATCATTTACTTTATAAATAGTCAAGCGTTGAACCGATCATAAATAATACGAACCCCGCCGTATATACCGTTACAAGTATTTATCGACTACCGCGTTCATTTCGTCGATGCGGGTTATCATATCTTCCGCCAGAGCAAGTTGACACCTTGCCCTGTCGAGATTTTGTTCTTCGCGGGATATTTTGAAGTATTTATCGCCGTCGAGATAGTCGGTTAAAAACCTCATTCCGCACTCGACGGTCATCGTAACCGCGCCGAGAGCAAGCGTATTCTTTTCGTTTTCGGAAAGAGCCTGACCGACTGCGGATAAAAACCCTCGCGTGAACGCTTCGAACTTATCCATATCGAGTTTTACTATCGAAACGTCTTTTTCGTCTTCGTCGCACGTGTTGGCGGTAAACCTTATCGCGTCGCCGAAGTCAAAACCGACAAGCCCGGGCATAACGGTATCGAGGTCGATAACGGACAAATGTCTGAACGTCGTTTTATCGAAAAGCACGTTATTACACTTCGTATCGTTATGCGTAACTTTGAGCGGAAGTTCGCCCGCGCGCTGCATTTTATACATTTTTGTGGCGATTTCTTTAAGCGAAAGATATTTTTGTATTTCGTCCTTTACGCCGTCCGCCCTGCCGGTTTCGTTACGCCGTACGGAATTTTCAAAGGTTTCGTACCTTAAAACGGTGTTATGAAAGTGCGGAATTACTATATTCAGGTCTTGTACCGGAAAATCGGCAAGATACATCTGAAATTCGCCGAATGCCTTGCCGGCTTCTTCTATAACGGTCGGATTATCGGTTATATTGAAAGTAACCGAATCGTCGATAAACCTTGCGCAACGCCAGAAACCGTCCTTTTCGTCCACGAAATAATACTTCCCGTTTTCGGTGGGTTGGTAATGCAGAACGTAGCGTTTCGCGCTTACGCCCGTAGCCTTAATCTTTTCCCTGATATACTCGGTAACTTTGACGATATTTTCCATTACGGCTTCCGGATTTTTGAAAACGTACACGTTGATACGCTGTAAAATATAATCCTTAACCTCGCCGCGACGGACGAAATAAACTTTATACGTCGTGTTT
>USOJ01000197.1 GCA_900556195.1 uncultured Eubacteriales bacterium | reverse complement strand
ACCTTTACGAATTTTTAATATATGTTTTTTAGTATATTATATATTATTTTCGCCCGTAAGTAAAGAAAATGCCGTAAAATTTTTCTTTTGGGTTGATTTTTGCTTAGAATAATGTTATTATATAAGCGTGAAAGTATTTTTTAACGGAGAAAGGCTATGTTAGAACTCAAAAATATCGTGAAGGAGTACAAGACCGCCGACGAAACGGTAACCGCGCTTAAAGGCGTCAGCACGGAATTCCGCAGCAGCGAATTCGTTTCGATTTTAGGTCCGTCGGGTTGCGGAAAAACTACGCTTCTCAACATTATCGGCGGGCTCGACCGCTACACGTCGGGCGACCTTATAATCAACGGCAAAAGCACGAAGGACTTTTCGGATAAAGAATGGGATACGTACCGTAATCACTCGGTCGGATTCGTCTTTCAGAGTTACAATCTTATACCTCATCAGACGGTTGCCGAAAACGTCGAACTCGCGTTGACTTTGTCGGGTATCGGCGCGAAAGAACGACACGAAAGAGCGGTCGCGGTGCTTGAAAAAGTAGGTTTGGGCAACAAAATCAACGCTCGCCCCAACCAACTTTCGGGCGGTCAGATGCAAAGGGTGGCGATAGCCCGTGCGCTTATCAACGACCCCGAAATTTTACTTGCCGACGAGCCGACGGGCGCGCTCGACAGCAAAACGAGCGTGCAGATAATGGAACTTCTCAAAGAAATTTCTCACGACCGTCTTATCGTTATGGTAACGCATAACCCCGAACTCGCCGAAAAATATTCGTCGAGAATAATCAGGCTTTTAGACGGCGAACTCGTCGGCGACGACAGACCGCTTTCAAAGGAAGAAGAGGCGCTCGAAGCGACGGAAGAGAAAAAAGAAAAACGCACCAATAAAGGCAAAAAGAAAACGTCGATGTCGTTTTTCACCGCGCTTGCGTTGAGTTTCAGAAACCTTATGACCAAAAAGGGCAGGACGTTTCTCGTTTCTTTCGCGGGCAGCATAGGTATTATCGGTATCGCGCTCATCCTGTCGCTTTCAAGCGGGTTTCAGTCGTATATCAACCGCACACAGGAAGAAACGCTTGCAAGGTATCCGATAACGATTCAGCAAACGTATACCGATATGACCGCCGTTTTAGACGAATTCAACAAAAAAGACGAAGCCGGCGCGTATCCGAAAAACGGATCGATCAAGCAAAACGATTCGCTGTATAAGATGATTCACACTTACAGCAGCGTACAGGTTACCAACAATCTTGAAAGGTTCAAAAAGGAACTGGATAAAAAGCAATACGATACGAAAAAAATTACCGCCGTTCAATACACTTATAATATGTCTTTCGACACCTACGTAAAAAGGGAAAACGGCGACTACGAACGGGTTATGAGTACCATAGAATGGATGGATAAGACGATGCAGAACACGAACTTTTCAAGTTCGTATATTTCCATGTACGCCAACCTGATGGGCAGTTCGGGTAAAGCGTGGAGCGAAGCCATAAACAACGCCGATTTCATAAAGTCAAAATACGACGTGCTTGCAGGTGATTGGATGGATTTCGATTCCGATCCCGAAGTCGGCGAAATCATGATCGTCGTAGATAAATACAACCGTATACCGGATTATATTTTACCCGCTCTCGGACTTGCCGACAGAGACGAATTGATGTACGATATCGCAAGCGCGTTGCCCGAATCTGTCGGCAGCGCGTATAAGGCGATGTACGGAATAGAAAAAGTCGCCGACGAGGACAAATTTGCCGTAAAGCATAAAGACTTAAAGGTTGAAGATCTGGTCCGTACGGAATTCTCGCTCGTTCTCCCCGCCGCGTACTATTACAAAGACAACGCCGGGGATGCGTCGTATAAATCCGCGCTTTGGCCGAAAGATGACGTTACGGTGATTTCGCAGAGCGTCGTAGACAAAGCGGTGGCGGCGGGTAAAAAGGTAAAGGTCGTAGGCGTTATTCGTCAGAAAGAGAACGTTTCTTCGGGCGCGCTGTCGAGTAATATCGTGTATAGTCCCGCTCTTACGAAGACTCTTTTAGATATGGTCGGTGATGAAGCCGTAGTAAAATCTCAGATGGCGAATAATGAAATAGACGTTACTACGGGCGGAGCGTTTACCGCAGGTTTATCGTACGATTCCAATATGCTTAAATTCGGTTACGCCGACGAAGATAAACCCGCGTCGATAGCCATTTACGCTTCGTCGTTCGCGAATAAAGATTATATCGAAAGTTATATCGCAAGTTATAACAAAAAGGTCGAAGCCGAGGGCGAAGACGGCAAAAAAGATAAAATTTCGTATACTGACTATACGGGAATGATGATGAGTTCGATTACCACCATTATCAACGCCGTGTCATACGTTCTTATCGGATTCGTTTCGGTGTCGCTTATCGTTTCGTCGATAATGATAGGCATAATAACCTATATTTCGGTACTCGAACGAATAAAAGAAATAGGCGTTTTAAGGTCGCTCGGAGCGTCGAAACGAGATGTGGCAAGGGTGTTCAATGCCGAAACGCTTATAATCGGCTTCGCCGCCGGGATTATCGGCATAGGCATAACGCTTCTTCTTAATATTCCCGTCAGCGCGATTATATTCAAACTTTCGGGCATTAAAAACGTCGCGGCGTTGCCGTGGCAGGGCGGACTTATTCTCGTGGGAATATCTATGTTGCTTACGTTTATCGCAGGGCTTATTCCGTCGAGAATAGCGAGCAAAAAAGACCCCGTGGTCGCGCTCCGATCCGAATAACGCATATCATTATATATAAAAAGGCTTAAAAAGCGGCGACGAAGAGCAAAATTTTCGTCGCCGTAATTTTTTTTGAATATTTTTTGGAAAAATGCAAAATTTTGCTTGACATACTAAATTCGGTGTGTTATTATGTGTAGGCTCACTTTTGTGGGCACGATAATTATTGTCATTCTGAGCGAAGCGAAGAATCTCCCGGAAGGGTGGGTTGCCGTTAAGAGAAGAAAGGCAAGCCTGCGGAGTGCAGGTAAATTGAAGATTGACAACTGCATAGAAAGTTAAT
>USOJ01000196.1 GCA_900556195.1 uncultured Eubacteriales bacterium | reverse complement strand
GGCAGACGCTCCGGCGTCTTTGTCTCCAGCCACATAGGGCGTACACCCAAAGATAGCATAAGGATTCGGATTTTCCGAATTTTGGACGGCGGAAAAGCCCTTGAATCTCATACGAGATATTTCGTAAACGCAGCCGTCAAAACCGCTTCGGGCGAAATTATCGAAAGCGGCGAACAAGCCTTTGAAACGGGTCTTTTCGACGAATCCGACTGGAGGGGCAAATGGGTTGCAATACCCGTAAACTTTAACGGCGGAACTTTGCTTTTCCGTAAGGTAATAACCCTGCCGAAAGACAAAAAAGTACTTCGCGCAAGGGCGTATATCTGCGGGCTCGGGTATCACGAATTTTTCCTTAACGGTAAGAAGATAGGCGACGAAAGACTTAATCCGTCCGTTACCGAATACGCCGAAAGGGTAGAGTATTGCGTGTACCCCATGGACGATTTGCTCGTCGGCGATAACGTCGTCGGCGTTGAACTCGGCTACGGCTGGTTCGGCGCGAGAAAACTCAACGCGCAATTTTACGTCGAATTCGACGACGGCAGTTATTTCGAAGACCATTCCGGCCCCGCAAACGGCTGGTGGGTAGGCGGAAGCCCCACGATAGATAACGGCATTTATTCGGGCGAAATTTACGACGCGAGAATAGAAGAAAAATATCCGCTTAACTGGGCTACGCTCGACTACGAGCCGACCTGGGCGAACGGCTGGATGTATACCATAGCGACCGACGCTCCGCGCGGCAAACTCGTTTCGCAATATATTAACCCTATCAAAGTCTGCGGAACTTTCAAAGAAGTTTCAAGGGAGAACAAGGGTAACGGCGTTTTCGTGTCAGATATGGGCGCGAACTTCGCGGGCTGGGTAAGGATAAAGGTCAAAGGCGAACGCGGCGCGGCGGTTACGATGAAATTCGGCGAACGCCTCGACGATAACGGTTTCGTCAATCAACTTAACCTTCGCTCGGCAAGATGCTCCGATAAGTATATACTTCGCGGCGACGGCATAGAGGAATTTGCTCCGAGATTTACGTATCACGGCTTTCAGTACGTCGAATTCGTAATCGAAGGCAACGCCGAACTTTTAGAAGTCGTCGGCGAACACGTACATAGTTCGTGCGAAGTAGTCGGGTCGTTTAAGTGTTCCGACGAAACCTTGAATAAACTTCACGAAATAGCCGTTTTGACCGAACGGAGCAACGAACATTCGATACTTACCGACTGCCCGCAACGCGACGAGCGTTTCGGCTGGCTCAACGATTTGGGTTCAAGGGTTTTTCAGACGGTTTACAATATCGATATGTCGAGATTTTTCCCCAAGTTCGCCCGCGATATAACTCATTCGCAGACGGCAAAGGGCGAAATCGCCGATACCGTACCTTTCTATACGGGCGGAATCCCCGCAGACCCCGTGTGCGTAATCTATCTGCTTATGGCTGACTACGCCTATCGTTATTACGGCGATAAATCGGTTTGCGAAAGCGAATACGAACACTTAAAAGCGTGGGTCGAGTACTTAAAGAGCAGGTCGAAAGGCTATATAACCGATTATTACTATTACGGCGACTGGGTGCTTCCGTACCCCGAAACCGTTCAGCCCGACAATATTTTCGTATCCACCGCATACCTTTTCTGGCATCTTAAAGAGATGAAAAAGATTGCCGAAATCGTGGGCAATAAGGCGGATATCGCACTCTATAAAAAAGATATCGAACTTTGTCGCAAGGCGATAAACGATAAATATTTCGACGCGGAAACCAAAAACTATTCGCGCGGAACGCAGACCGAAAACGCGCTCGCGGTATCTCTCGGCATATGCGCAGAAAAGCATACGGCAGAGGTCGCCGAAAACGTCTATAAAGACGTGGTCGCGAGAAATTACCACTGCACGAGCGGTAACGTAGGTTATCGGCACGTTTTCTACGTTCTTGCCGAATACGGTCATGCGGACGCGGTCGTGAAAATTCTTAAAAACCCCGAATATCCCGGCTGGGGATATATGATTGCGAGCGGCGCGACGAGCGTCTGGGAAAGATGGGAGTCGAAAATGACCAACGAAATGCACTCGTTCAACCACCCGATGTACGGCAGTTACGACGCGTTTTTGTATAAGTTTCTGGGCGGTATCGACGTTAGCGAAGACGCGTTCGGCGCGGATAAACTCACCGTCGCTCCCGTTTTCGTCGACGGCATAGACTTCGTCGAAACTTCGTATAAAACCGTGCGCGGAATGCTCGAAGTTAAGTGGCAAAGAAGCGAATCGGGCGTAGAACTCGATATTACCGTTCCGCCGACTTCGACCGTCGATCTTTTATGCGGCGGCGAAAAACGCGAATTAAAAGCGGGCAGACATACCCTTAAAATCGATAAATAAAAATATTTATAAGGAGATTATTTATGAAAACCGTAAAAGATAAATATCTTGTAGTAGGCGCGGATTTCGCAGGCTTTCCGCTTAAAGAAATCGTCGTCGAACATCTCGAAAAAAAAGGCTGGAAGATACTCGATTTGGGCGTTAAAAAGGATAGCGACCCCAAAGATACCGATTTGATGTTCCATAGAGTAGGGCTTCGCGTCGGCGCGGAAATTTCCGAAGGCAATTACGAACGCGCGCTCGTGTTCTGCGGAACGGGTATGGGCATACATATCGCGGCGAGCAAATGCCCGCACGTTCACGCAGGCGTGGTAGAAAGTTTGCCCGCGGCTATAAGAGCCATTACGGGTAACGGAGTAAACGTACTTGCTATGGGCGCGTTTTACGTTGCTCCGCAAACGGCGTGCGATATCGCGGACGCTTATCTTGCCAATTCGCTCGGCAGCGGCTGGGAATGGTGGCATAATTTCTACGAATTCCATAAACTCGCTATTGACGAATTAGAGGCTTTCAATTACGACGAGTATAAAAAGAACGGCTTCAAAGTTCACAAACTCGGCGATTACGATCTGACTCTCGATTTCGACAAAAAACCCGACTAAACGACGCGTTTAGTATCGTCATCGCGAGCGAAGCGTGGCGATCCCGAAGATTGGAGTACGATTGCTTATACAAACCGCTCCGACAA
>USOJ01000195.1 GCA_900556195.1 uncultured Eubacteriales bacterium | reverse complement strand
GAGCCTCATTACGCCAAAGGCGTAAAAAACGGCAGGATTACGGGCGACGTAAAAATCGGTTTTTTTAATACCGACGTAAGAAGCGAAGACTATAAAGACCTTACGGGTATTCCCCGTCCGTCGCACGCAGATATCGGCAGATATTTCAAAGACGGCGAAATCGATTTTACGGGCGGCGGCGAATACTCGGGCAGAGTAACGGTGGCGTTTTGCGCCGTCGGTGCGATTTGTAAAAGCGTTCTCGAAAAATATTACGGCGTTAAGATTTCGGCGTATCCGTCGTCCGTCGGGGATAAATTTATAAAGAGTTTTAACGACCCCGAAAAACGCGGAGCAAGTCAAGCCGAAATCGACGAATACGTCGCGGCGGTAAAGTCGGACGGCGATTCGGTCGGGGGAAGGATAGAGTGCGTGATAAAAAATTGCCCTAAAGGACTCGGCGGAAGCCTTTTCGACGGACTCGAAAGTAAGATTTCTTCGCTGTGCTACGCCGTCCCCGCGGTCAAGGGCGTGGAATTCGGCAAAGGGTTCACGCTTTGTTCTCTTCGCGGCAGCGAGGCTAACGACGAAATGCGTTACGATAAAGAAAACGTTGTTTTCGTAACGAATAACGACGGCGGCATATACGGCGGAATTTCGGCGGGCGAAATAACTTTCGCGGTTGCCGTAAAACCCACTCCGTCGATTGCAAAAAAACAAAATTCGGTCAATCTTCTGACGGGAGAAAACGCCGAAATAAGCGTAAACGGCAGACACGACGCGTGCGTCGCGTTAAGAGCGGCGCCGCTGATCGAAGCCGCCGCGGCTATAGCGATTGCCGACGAGGTGATTTATGAAAACGATAGACGAATTGAGAAGTGAGATAGACGAAATCGACGACGGGTTGGTTTCGCTTTTTCTGCAAAGGCTCGCCGTGGTAAAAGAGATCGGTAAAGCGAAAAAAACGCATTCGCTTTCCGTAGAAGATAAAGACAGAGAAAACGCGGTTATAGAGCGATTGGCGATAAATAAGACCGACGAAGAAAAGAAAAAAATAACCGAACTGTATAATAAAATATTCGATATAAGCAAAGACACGGAGAAATGAAGGAATACTTTCTGATAGGTAAAAAATTGCCGCATAGTTACTCGGCTAAAATACACTGCGAAAGGGGTTTTGATTACTCGCTCAAAGAACTCGACGAAGAGCGTCTGGGCGAGTTTTTGCTCGAAAAAAATTACGCGGGACTTAACGTTACAATGCCTTATAAATCGGCGGTTATAAAGTATCTCGACGAAACGGATTCTCTCGCGAAAAAGATAGGAGCGGTCAATACGATAGTCAACCGCGACGGCAAACTTGCAGGATACAACACGGATATTTTCGGGCTCGACTTTGCGTTGAAAAGCGCGGGTATCGACCTTGCGGGTAAAACGGCGGCGATTTTAGGCAGCGGCGGAGCGGGTAAGACGGCTAAAACGCTTGCGGAAGAAACCGGCGCGAAAAAAATATACGTCGTAAGCCGAAAAGGCGAGATAAATTACGAAAATTGTTACGAGGTTTGCCGTCGGGCGGAAATCGTTATCAATTGTACGCCCGTAGGCGCGTACCCGTTCGACGCGGCTTCGCCCGTAGATTTGTCGGAACTAAAAAACCTCGAAGCGGCGTTCGACTGTACTTATAACCCCGCGCGGACGGAATTTATTTTGCAGGCGCAGGAGTTGAAACTTAAAAACGCCAACGGGCTTAATATGCTCGTCTATCAGGCGTTAGCCTCCGAAAAACTTTGGAACGGTACGGAATTCTCGGACGACGACGTTATAAAACTCGCCGATAAAATTTATAAGTCTACGCGGAATATCGCGCTCGTCGGTATGCCCGGGGCGGGTAAAACGGTTATTGCGAAAAGACTCGGCGTGGTTACGGGCAGAGAAGTTATCGACACCGACGAGGTGATTTTGCGTAATTACGGAATTACGGCGGGCGAAATGATAAACAGGTACGGCGAAGATTATTTCCGCGACGTCGAAAGTCGGGTCGTAGACGAGGCTTGCCAAAGGCGGGGCGTTATTATCGCCACGGGCGGCGGAAGCGTTCTTAAACGAGAAAACCGAAAGGCGATAAAAAGAAGTTCGCTCGTCGTATGGATAAAACGCGATTTGAATTTGCTTTCGTCAAATGACAGACCGCTGTCGGCAAATCGCTCGGCAGAAGAGTTGTATAATATGCGAAAATCGCTCTATCAAAGCGTTTGCGACTGCGAAATTTATAACGACGACACCGTAGATAAGGCAGCGGAGGAAATAGCGGAACTATGAGAAAAATACTCGTAATAAACGGAGCGAACCTTAATATGCTGGGTATTCGCGAAAAGACCGTATACGGCGAAAAGACTTATCGCGATCTGGTTGAATTTATAAAAAAATCCGCGAAAGAACGCGGACTTAAAGTTAAAATATTTCAGAGCAACCACGAAGGCAAAATCGTAGACGAAATACAAAAAGCGTATTGTCGCTACGACGGAATTATAATAAACGCGGGCGGTTACACGCATACGAGCGTGGTTATCGCCGACGCCTTGAAGGCGGTGAATATCCCGACCGTAGAAGTGCATTTAACGGATATTTACGCCCGCGAAGAGTTTCGTAAAAACAGTTTCATTTCGCCTGTGGCAAAAAAAACGATAGTCGGCAAAGGCTTTTTCGGCTACTCCGCCGCGCTTGACTATTTCGCTGAAAATTAGTATGTTTTTTGCTTGCTATTATTCGCGGTTTAGAATATAATATAGGCAAGAATTTTTGAGGTGACGTTATGTTAAGTTTTATATCTGCAAAAGAAGCCGCCGAAAAATGGAATATTTCGCAAAGACGTGTTTCCGTGCTTGCAAGCGAAAACAGGATAAAAGGCGCAATGATGGTCGGCAATATGTGGATTATCCCGTCGGACGCCGAAAAGCCTGTTGACAAAAGAACCGTTCGGTACGAGAGGTCAAAGACGATTGCGCTTAAACCGTTTGTAAAATGGGTAGGCGGTAAAAGTCAACTTGTCGAACAAATCGAAAAAATGCTCCCGACGGACGGGGA
>USOJ01000194.1 GCA_900556195.1 uncultured Eubacteriales bacterium | reverse complement strand
CGGCGCGTTTTTATTTTCTTCCGGAATCGGCTTCAACTCGTGCGTTTTTGCATATTCCAGCAGCCAGTTTCGCCCGTCACAGACAGAAATGGGGCAAACTGCCTTGGAATCCGTCGCCGCCCATATCCGCATGGCGGCCGGCATGGCCAAAAACATCGCGTTCCCGCTGGATTTTAATTCCGCGCCCACATCGGCAGGCGTTCCGCTGCAAAGCAGTCTGCCGCCGTCCATGACCGCCACGCGCGACGCGAAGGAAAACGCTTCTTCCAAGCGATGCTCGGTCAGAATAATCGTCGTGCCAAGTTCCCGGTTGATCTTGCCGAGCGTTGCCAAAAAGTCCGACGCTGCAATCGGGTCAAGCTGACTTGTTGGCTCGTCGAGAATCAGCACCTTCGGCTGAAGCACCATCACAGACGCAAGATTCAGAAGCTGCTTCTGCCCGCCGGACAGTTCTGTAACAGACTTATAAAACCATGTCTGGATGCCGAAAAATGACGCCATTTCCGCCACTCTGCGGCGGATCGTCGGTGTGTCATAGCCGAGCGATTCCAACCCGAACGCCAGCTCGTGCCAGACCTTATCCGTGACGATCTGATTCTCCGGGCTTTGCTGCACAAAGCCGATTTTTTCAGCCTGTTTGCGCTGGGAAAGTTCATCAAGATTCTTTCCGTCAAACAGGATTTGACCGCTCCTTCGTCCGTGCGGCGCAAGGACGGTTTTTAACTGCCGCAGCAGCGTCGATTTCCCGCAACCGGACGGACCGCAGACCACCAGAAATTCTCCCGGCCGGACGGACAGTGAGAAATCGGAAATCGCGTTTTTCTCCTGTTCGGGATATGCAAAGTTCAGATGTTTGATTGCAAAGAGTTCCACAGCCTGTCCTCCCTTCGGTCGAGAATCACCGGCGTCAGCACCAGCGCAAGATAGACGAGCATAAAACTGACCGTCATCGGCGTCCATGCGGTAGCTTTTATGGTCGGATAATACCGGAAATATGTTCCGCCCGCCATCCAGCCGGAAATGAGATAAGCCCCGCAGAAGATCAGCCACGCAAGCGCGGACTTGTCCCGGTCGTCAAAACGATAGATCGAAAATGCCGTGCGCCCCGGCAGGCCATAGCCGCGTGAGCGCATGGAGTCCGCCGTTTCAATGGCATTTTCGAGCGACCATGTGACCATGATTGAGAAGATTTTGACGGCGTTCCCAACGCGGCGGAATACGCTTCCGTTTTTCGTATTAAGTTTATAAATTCGCGGTTGCCACCACAAAACTCGCCCGTTTAGTTTACCCCATTTACTCCCGTTTGTCAATCGTTTTTACCTTTATTGTTCCTTTTATTTCAGATTATTTTATTTTTTAGCTCGTATTATATTGAAAAATCCGAAAAAAAATGCTACAATGTATTCAAAATTACATAAGGAGTTTTCCGATTATGAAAAAGTTCTTCTCGGAATTCAAAAAATTTATAACCCGCGGCAACGTTATGGACCTTGCCGTAGGCGTTATCATCGGCGGCGCGTTTACCGCTATCGTGAACGCGCTCAGCAACAACATTATCCGCCCGCTTATCAACTGGATAATAGCAGCGATTTACGGAACTTCGGATCTCTCGCAGATTTATACCGTACTCAAACGTGCTTACGTTCTCGACGAAACAGGCGCGCCTACGACCACTCTCGACCTTACGAAGTCGATATACATCGACTGGGGCGCGTTTATCAGCGCGGTACTTAACTTTCTTATCATCGCGTTCGTGCTTTTCCTTATCGTCAAAACGATAAATAAAGTCAACGAAGGCGTGAACGAACTTGTGAACGGCAACGGCGTTTTCACCAAAAAGGAAATTCGTCAGTTCCGTCGCAAAGGTCTGACCACGAAAGAAATTCGCGTTCTCGAACAGGAAAAAATAGCGGCGGACAAAAAAGCCGAAGAGGAACGCCTTGCAGAAGAAGCCAAAAACGCTCCCCCGACGCAGGAACAATTGCTTACGCAGATTCTGGACGAGTTGAAAAAACAAAACGAAAAAGCGGAATAAACGTAAATACATGCTCCGCAGAAAACCGCCCTTCCGGGAGATGTTTCGCTTACGCTCAACATGACGATGACAGGTAACTCGGTATCGAGGCTCATTACGGCAAAAACCTATAAGGAGTAAAATATGTACCCGTATTATCTTATAAATATCGGCGATAAAGGCTACGTTACGCTGTACGGCGTGATGATAGCGATAGGCATTTTAGGTTGCTTTATCACGTTATCGCTCTACAACAAAAAAATGAAAATCGACCCGAAATTCGGCGATTTCGTCTTTTACAACGCGATTATTTCTATCGCGCTCGGCTTTTTGGCTGCCACGCTCTTTCAGTCGGTATATAACTATATCGAAAACCCGTCGAAAGGTTTCGAGTTCGGAGGAATGACGTTCCTCGGCGGTCTTATAGGCGGCGTGGGAACCTTCCTTATAATCTACTATGCGACCAAGAACAATATCCGCAAAAACTACAAAAACACGCTTATCGACATAATGCCGATAGTACCCGCGTGTATCACGATTGCGCACGGTTTCGGGCGTATAGGGTGCTTTTTCGCAGGCTGTTGTTACGGAAAAGCGACCACGGGACCTCTGGGAATCAAATTCCCCAACCCGTCCGAATTTTACGACCCCAACCTCGTAAACCCCGTCTACCCGACCCAACTGTACGAAGCGATTTTCTTGTTCTTGCTTTTCGCTCTGTTCTGCTTCCTTGCGTTCAAAATTAAAACGAAAGGCAATCTGAACATGGGCGTATATTGCATCGCTTACGGCGTATTCAGATTTTTGATAGAGTTTTTACGCGGCGACGACAGAGGTAAACTTTTCAATCTGCTTTCGCCCTCGCAATTCTGGTCGATAGCAATGATTTTAATCGGTTTGTTCCTTATCTTCGCCTACCCGAAGTTAGCGGAAGCGATAAGGCTTAAAAAAGCGACTGCCGCCGAAACGCCCGCCGAACAAGACTTACCCGAAGATAAAAACGAAGATTAAACGTAACAAAACAGCGCCCGACAGCGAATTTCGCTGTCGGGCGGTT
>USOJ01000193.1 GCA_900556195.1 uncultured Eubacteriales bacterium | reverse complement strand
ACTTCGCGCGGCAGGCGTAAAACCCCCGAAAGACGTAAAAGTCAACCCCGTCAACCCCGCGAGAGAGTACAGAAAAGTCCCGCTCGAAAGGTTGGTCGCAAGGCTCGGCGTCAAAAAATATCAGGTAGACGCGCCGCTTAACAACGAACTCGTCGAAAGTTTCGGCGAAGTAAAAGAAAATCTCTCGCAACATATCGGCGCGCCCGCAAAGGCGGTCGTAAAAATAGGCGACAGAGTCGAAAGAGGTCAACTCGTCGCGCAGGCGGCAGACGGTCTTTCGGTGAATATACACGCGTCCTTAACGGGAATAGTAACCCGCGCGGACGAAAAATCAATTACGATAGTAAAGGCGTAAACGTATGAGCAGAGCAATAGGCATGATTGAATACAGGACGGTTTCCGCAGGTATTACGGCGACCGACCTTATGGTGAAAACCGCAGACGTGGACATAATCGAAGCGCAGACGGTATGCCCCGGTAAGTACATTTCGATAATCACGGGTGATTTAAGCGCGGTTCGCGCCGCCGTAGATACCGCAAGGGCTGCTTATGAGGAAGCGCATATCGACAGTTTCGTACTCGGCAACCCCGACGAAACTATTTTCCCTGCGATTATGGGTACGACGGCGGTTTCGCAAAGCGACGTCAACGCGCTCGGAATAATCGAAACGTTCGACGCTTCGCAGATAATCGTCGCTGCCGATAACGCGGTCAAAACCGCCGAAGTAAGTCTTATAGAAATCAGACTTGCAAGAGGTATGTGCGGTAAGTCTTACGTGGTAATAACGGGCGAAGTAGCCGCCGTTACCGCCGCGATAGAACGCGCGAAAGACGTCGTGTCCGAATCGGGAATGTTCCTTGACAGTTCGGTCATCGCCCGCCCGGACAAAAAACTCATAGAGAAGATATTGTAATAACCTCGGCAAGTCGCAAAAATCGTAGGCGTTTCGTTTACGGTTATACGGCTTGCCTTTTTTAATAAAATTCGTGGGAAAAGTAAATGCTTGCAGTTGAAAGAAAAAACAGCATACTCGGCTTGTTGCAGTCGGACGGAAGAGTGGTAGTTTCGGAACTCGCCGAAAAATTCGACGTGTCCGAAGAAACCATTCGCCGCGATCTCGAAAAACTCGAACGCGACGGACTCGTTCAGAAGTCCTACGGCGGAGCGGTGCTTAACGAAAACGCGCAGAGCGATATGCCGCTTGCCGTAAGAAAGCGTACCAACGTAATCGGCAAACAGAAAATCGCCGAACTCGTTTCGAGATACGTACCCGACAACTCGTCGATAATGCTTGACAGTTCGTCCACCGCGCTCTTTATCGCAAAACGCATAAAAGACCGCAAAAATATGGTAGTGATAACCAACTCGCTCGAAATTCTCGTCGAACTCAAAGACAGAAAAGAGTGGAAAATCTTTTCGAGCGGCGGACAACTCGGCGAAGACTCGCTCGCGCTAGTGGGCAGTCAGGCGGATAAGATGATTTCGAGTTTCCACGTAGATTCGGCGATAATATCCTGCAAAGGTTTCGACATAAACAAGGGCTTTACCGATTCCAACGACATGCACGCTTCCACCAAACGCACTATGCTTGAAAATTGCGAAAAACGCGTTCTGGCGGTAGACAGTTCCAAATTCAACCGAATAGCCTTTAACGTGGTAGGCACGCTGTCGGATATAGACGTTCTCGTAACCGACGTGAAGCCTGCCGACGACTGGCTTGAAAAATTCAGACAATACGGCGTAAAATGCCTGTACCCGGAGGAATAACGAATGACGAAAGTAATAAGTTTTGCCAACAATAAGGGTGGCAGCGGCAAGTCCACTACTTGTTCGAGCGTAGGTTACGCTCTTGCCGAGCAAGGCAAAAAAGTGCTGCTTATAGACGGCGATATGCAGATGAACCTTACGCTGTCGTACTTTCCCGAAGAAAAGGCTCTCGAAATAGCCAAAAGCGGCAAGAATCTCTACGAAGCGATAAAAGAGCAAAAACCGCTCGGAGAATACGTTATGAAAACGGCGTATAAAAATATCGACGTGGTGCCGTCGTCCACGCTTATGAGCGGTATCGAATACGAACTCTTTTCAAAGTGGCAAAGGGAGTTCATTCTTAAAAAACTTCTGAAAGAGATAGTCGAAAGCGGAGTTTACGATTTCGTACTTATCGACGCGCCCCCGACGCTCGGTTGCTGGGTGATGAATATACTTATCGCAAGCGATTACGTTATTCTGCCCGTCGAAGCAAGCCCGTGGGGATTGTTCGGGCTGGCGAATATGTTCGACTTTATCGCGCAGGTCAAAGAAATGTCGTCTAAACCCGACGTTTTAGGCGTTGCGATAACTAAGGCTGACGCTCGTAAAAACTACCTTAAACAGACGATAGAAACGCTTAAATCGGCTGACGGAATAAACGTATTCGAAAGCGTTATTCACCTTGACAGCGCGATAGAGTGGGCGCAGGATAACTCCCGTCCCGTAGGCGAATATAAAAAATCGACCCGCGCGGCGAAAGAATACGAGGCGCTGACCGCCGAAATTCTCTCTCGGATAAGTAAATAATCAAAATTATAAATATAAGGAGTAAAAATCATGGCAGTAGGACTCGAAAGCGTAAAAAGAGCAACGTCAAAAACCAAAACGGCGGCAGTTAAACCGCTTATCGTAAACGACGTGGTGGACGTACCCGTTTCGGAACTTGCTTTTAAGGAAGTAAAAGGTTGCTCGGCTATCAAAAAATCGGTTAAAGACCTCGGCGTTATTTTGCCGATAGTAGTCGTAAAAACCGACAAAGGACTTAAAGTCGTAGACGGAGCGAAAAGGCTCACCGCGCTTAAAGCGGCGGGTGCGACGACCGTCAAAGCGGTTATCGTAAACGGCGATGAAAAGAAGATCTCGGCGGCGTTAAAGGCTACCGACGAATGCGCGGTAAAGTGCGATTTGCCGTGCGATAAAGCGGTAAAGACGGAAAAGAAAGACGACCTTCGCGAGGCGAAATTCACCGCTGCGGCGCGTATGTATTGCGATCTTCCAACTTATTTGCTGTAAATTTTATAAAGAACTTTTACGCCGCCGCGAAAATTTTTTCGCGGCGGCGTTTATCGTAACG
>USOJ01000192.1 GCA_900556195.1 uncultured Eubacteriales bacterium | reverse complement strand
TCGTCAACTCGGTACCTGCCGATATGGTCAAAAGTCTCGGCGCAAATTACGTCGTATCGATAAATTTAAGCAAAGGGATAAGCGATAATTCGCATATCAAGTACGCTCTCGATAGAATATATCCCGAAAACGGCGTACCTGTAAGAGTAAGAAATAAAGTGTGTTACGAATATTCCGACGTCGTGATAGAACCCGAACTCGGCGGATATTCTGCGTCTTCCATAAGTAAATTTTACGAAATGTACGCTGCGGGGTACGCTGCGGCGAAAGAGAAAACGGACGAAATTAAAAAAGCGCTCCGCGAAGCGAGATAATAAGATGAAAATTTTTCCGAGAGATAATTTATTCGGCGAATACGCCGTTCCGCCCGACAGATCTATAACGCACAGGGCGATAATGCTCGGTGCTTTGGCAAAAGGCAAAACGACGATTATCAACCCGTTTACCTGTCAGGACACGATGAGCATGATTTCGTGCGTAAAAAAACTCGGCGCGAAGGTGTCCGTTAAAAAGGAATACATAGAAATCAAGAGCGCGAGAAAAAACGTAAAAATCCCTAAAATCGATTGCGGAAACAGCGCGACCGCATTGCGTTTCGTGTGCGGAGCGGTTGCGGGACTCGGCGGCGAGACCGTTCTTACGGGCAGTAAGTATCTTTGCCAGAAACCCATGCGTGAAATTAAAGAGCCGCTTGAAAAAATGGGCGCGACGGTAGCGCTTACCGATTACGTGTCCGCTCCGATACTCGTCGAAAGCGAAGGCGTAAGGTCGATCGATTACGAGATCGAAGAAGGGAATTCGCAGGTAAAATCTTCTATAATTTTCTGCGCGCTTGCAGGCGGCGTAAGGGCGGTAATTCACGAAAAAACTCCGTCGAGAAATCATACGGAGATTCTGCTCAAAGAGATGGGCGCGAATATCGAAATTAAAAACGACGGCAAAACGGTCGATTTTTCCGCGAGCGAATTAAACGGTTGCAAGATTTTCGTCGGCAGAGATTTTACTTTCGCGATGCACTACCTTGCTCTCGGTCTGTTGCTCGGCAAGGTCGTATGCCACAACGTAAACGTAAATCCCACGAGAACCGCGCTTCTGGACGTACTGAAACGTATGGGGGCGGATATAAGGGTACACGAAAAAGGCGTCGTCAGCGGCGAAAATGTGGCGGATATAACCGCTTATAAGAGTAAACTCCGCGCGACGCACGTTCTTAAAGAAGAAGCGGCGCGTATTATAGACGAGTTGCCTTTGCTGGCTTTTCTTATGGGGCTTGCAGAAGGAGAAAGCGTTATTTCGGTAGGAAAACGCGACGATGAAAAAAACGCTTGTTATTCGGGCGGTGTCTGCGTAAAAGATTATCTCGACGCAATCGGCGACGCGGTTAAGTCCGTGGGCGGAAAGTGTAAAAGATTTGCAGGCGGGCTCGTAATCGGCGGAGTCGATAAATACGTCGGCGGAATCGTAAGATCCGGCGGTTATTCATTCGTAACCGCGGCTGGCGCGATTGCGTTGATTGCTTCGGTCGACGGCGGCGAAGTTGACGAAGACGCAATAGAAATCGACGCAAATAAGGCGTTTTTCGAAGAACTCGATAAAAACACCTTCGCCGTAGTGCGTAAACGCGGGGAACTTCCCGACGTGGAACAATATTACGCAGACGCGCTTAACATGACCGGACTTTTCACTACGTCGGTTACTGCTATATATCCGCCCGAAGACAACTATAAAAGACTTATGTCCGAATTAAAAAATTATTCGGGATATTGCATATTCCCTCCGTATATCGGCGAATTGTCGAGAAGATTATATTCTTTACGAGGTTTTGCAAAACTGACGCACAGCGCGAACGTCGTATCGCAAAATTCGGGATATTTCACAGACGGTTTCGCATTTGTAGCCGCTATGGATAAAATCGGCGAAACGGTGTCGGGTAAACGTATTCTTGTACTCGGTTGCGGCGGTCTCGGCAAAGGGATAGCGACTGCGCTCGTTGCCAAAGACGCGAAGGTTAATATATTCGACGTTGACGAAAAACAAGCGGGTGAATACGTGAAACGCGCCAAGTTGAATGCTTTCGTACTTCATAAAATATCGAATAGTACGAGATACGATTACGTGGTAAATACCGTTTATCGCAGAACTAAAATCAAAGACAGCGACAGAGATTTGTCGGCTTTCGGAAACAGTATCGCCGCAGTCGACGCGACCGTGCTCGGTACGTTTTCGCCGTTTATACAGGCGGCTAAAGAACACGGCGTAAGGGTAATCGTTAGCGCGGAAGAATTCGCGTTCATGCGCGCGTACTACGCCGCTTGCGCTTACTCGGATAAAGAGGCGCACGAAGCGAAAGCCTTTTCGATGTTCGATATTTATAAAGCGGAGATAAATCATGACGGAACGCATTGACGAGAGAAAAAGAATAACGCCTTCGAATTCGGGGGCGTATTTTTCCGTTCTCGTTTTTTGCGCGCTCGTAGTAAGCGTAATATTTTCTTTAATCGTAAAATATTACGGATTGAAAAACGATAGTTACGCGTACACTATACTTTCGTATACCTTGAGTCCGTTGTCAACCGTAATTATGTCGGTTATTTTTATCACTTGTCTGAAACTCAACGTAAAACAATCGTTGAAGATAAAAAATGCAAAAGTACGATATTATCTACTCGCTTTGCTTGCTTTGGTCGGTTGCTATATGGGATTGTCGAGCATAAACGGATATTTTAACGAATTTATTCAAGAAGTTTCGGGAAAAGAGCCGCAAATACCCCGCATCTTACCGTTTTCACCGTTGAATTATTGCCTTACTGTTCTTACGGTATGCATTTTGCCGTCGATAGCCGAAGAGGCGGCTTTCAGAGGAATGATTATCAGCGGGCTCGACGATTATAATCCGATAATTTCCGCCGCTATCACGGGTTTTGCCTTTTCGCTTTTCCATATGAATCCCGCGCAGACGCCGTATCAGTTCGTTACGGGTTTTGCTTTTGCGCTTTTATCGATTTGTTCGGGGTCTGTGTATCCGACGATTATAGTTCATTTTTTGAACTTATCACCCTTGATGCGCTGCCAGTAAGCGGCGGCGGCCTGCTCGCTTTTGTTATCGCCAAACTGGTAATACTGGCGGTCCCGGATGGC
>USOJ01000191.1 GCA_900556195.1 uncultured Eubacteriales bacterium | reverse complement strand
ATCAAAGCCGAACCCTGCGCATTGTCGTCTCCGGTTGATGAGGAAAGATTTTTCGCAAAAGAAACGCCGCTCGCCGAAGCGAGAAGAGTTGCGAAAAGAACAACAAGCGCAAAAGTTAATCTTGCGCCGTTTCTCCTTTTTGTCCCTTCGTTTCTTAACATCTTTTTTCTCCGTTAACGCGGTTCGGTTTTTCGGGATTGCCCGCCGCGACTTCTGCACGATCCCTAAAATTTGTTTTCACTTGCTTTCGGGATCGTCAGAGTCCGTCTTCCCTCGCCGTTTGTCTTCTATAACTATTATCAGAATCAACAACACTATGAATGTTGCCGCAAAAATTATTCCTACGGGCGATTTCAGCCATTCTATAAAATATCCGACCTTATCCAGCTTTACGGCGACTTTTCCCACTATCTGCTCTATTAACACGGGGTCGGAGTCTTCGCTCTGATTAGCGTCTCCTTTAGTGTAAAACTTGTCGCCTTCCATTCTCACTATTCTGTGCGTTACCGAAAAACTTTCGTACTCGGGAAAATACGTTATCACGTCGCCCACCGCGTAGGAATCGGAATTTTTTATTATAATCGCGTCGCCCGCTTCTATCGCACCCGTCATAGACGGCGAAGCTACAATCAGCATAGAATAGCCGAACACGGAAGGTATTTTAGATTTTTTCACGAATTTATCGTAAGCGAGCGTACACGCCGATATCGCTAAGATCACTGCGAGAAGTATCAGCATCACCCGCCATATAGCAGAAAAAACTCTGCCGCGAGGATTCTTGTTTTTGCTCGTACCGCCAGTTTTTGTAGAAGTATTTACTTCAGCCATCTCGGTTCACCTTAAATTTCCTCGGCGGTTATAAAAATTCCGCACTCGTATTTTTCGCCCTTCTGTCCCGCTTCGGTGTCTTTCTCATCGCTCTCGCCATCAAACTTCCATTCCCACGCAAGCATAAAAGGATTTTTTGCGTTTTTGTTTATAACCACGTCATTTACGTAGTATCCGTTCTCCGTTTTATTAATCTCTGTTTTTGTGCCGTTCACCGTAAGCGCATATATTATTATCGGAAGATTTTCCGTTTCGTTTCCGTATGTAAAACTTATCTTAATATCGCATTTCAATCTGAACGCGTTCGGATTGTGCACCACGAAAAGATATTCGCCTTTTGCTCCGGGTTTAAGCAGTTCGTCCCCGAATATATCGAGCTTTGCGTCCGCTTCCCACCTGCCGTCTTTATCGATTATGGTAACTTCTTTAATCTTGTTTTTCTCCGCGATGCAGGTCGCGACAGACATTGCCACTATTGCCACCAACGTCAGCAGGATAAAAAACATCAATATCGCTATAAAACGGTCGCGCTTTTCTATTATTCCCGTTTCTTCGCCACAAAAATAAACCTTTTCCCCGTCTTCGCAATATCCGCGCGTTTTGGCTATCTCTTCTTCGGAAAGCCCTTTCACGCTCACGCAAGGCGCGATAACCTTTGCGTTAAGGTCATATAACCTGCCCTTTTTTAAAAAACACAACAAGTCGCCGTCAAGGTTAAAAACCCTTTTGGCGCCTTTCATCGTCTTTATTTTGCCCGCCCCGGGGTTTTTGGTCAACTTAAAGTCATATTTCATTCGTATGATTTCTTTAATCGTTCGGCAATAGCCGAATCGCTTTTAAGTTTTTCGGCATTCGGCGCGCCCGAAAAATCGGGCGCGCACCGAATGTTCTTTGTTTTTTTATTCTGCCAGATTATTTAGCGAGTTGCGATACCTTAATCTCAAACGTGAAAGCAAGTTCCGTAGAGGAATTAGCGGTGTCGATTTCGTATCCGGCGGGAGTATATCCCGTTACCCCTGCCGCCATCTGTCCGAGAATGGTATCAACCTGATCGATGGATAAGTCCAAAACGGTTTCACCGTTATTTTCAAACACCCACGCCCAACTGAGTTCGTAAGTAGTCGAAGTCAACTCTTCATTCGGAGCGATCTCCTTGTTAATCGAGGCTTCGGTAGCAATTACACCGTGAATTGTCTCAAGAGTCACGTTTTCGACAACCGTAGTTCCGTCTTTTTTAAGCGTCCACTTAACGGGGCGGTATTCCGTGTAAGCGGTATCGGCCGTTTTCTTTATTTTAAGTACAACGTCATTAGTCGGGTGCAAACCTGTACTAATCAACGCTCTTACTTCCGCCTTTCCGCCGACCGTAAAGGTCATGGAACCGGCTGTTCCGGGTGCAATGAGGTTGCTGCCCGCGGTGTCTGCCTGAACGTTAATGTGTGCGCCGGTGCCGTCAACGGTGCTTACGGATGCAGAGGCAAGCTTATATGTCTCGCCGAAGAGTTTCGTTGTGTCTACGCTTGCGGTATAACCCCACTTTGCCACCTTTGCGGTGCCGCTACCCTTGCCGCTCGTCACGTACTTGGAGAAGGTGTATCCTCCAAAGCACATAAGCGCAACCAACGCAAGCAATAACATTACGATAACCGCTGTTTTTCTGTTGTTCTTCCTTTCGGATTTGTGTTGTGTCATTTCTGACGCCCTCCATAAAAATTTTTTATTTCAAACGGCTTGCAGCCTGTTTGTTCTTTTTTTAGCCCGTCTTTTCGCCCGTCCGCACGGTTATAGTGCCATTACTAATAATTTTCGGAATAAAAAAAGTTGCAATTTAGTATCCGTAAGATACTATATTGCAACCGGGCGCACTCTTTTCATCAAACGCAGGCTCGCCTTATCGCGGTCTCCCTCAAGACGATACGTCGTTTACAAAAAAGTTCCTTGGCTTTGCGTCACCGCCTCACGACGGTTTTGCCGACAAGTATTCGATTGTCCCGAAAGAGAATTTACAAGCGATTCGTACCGCTTCTCCCATTTCGGCATTTCCATTATACACTCGGCAAAACTTCTTGTCAAGAATTTTTAATCGTTTTTCACAAACTGTATCGACGAGTAACGGCAAGAATTTTAATCTTCCCTTCGTTATGAAGTTTATTTGCGATTGCCAACGCGCCCGCGTCGTCGCAAGTTCTTCCCTTATCTCGTCTGCGTTCATTGCGTGGTTTTCATCGGTGTTTTTGCTTAAAATATCCCACAAAAGAAGCAGTTTGATTTTGTTGTTTTCGTTAGCCATATCCGCTCCTGTAAATTAAAATATCGCCTTTTAGAATTAGAGCCGTCCGCATTGACTACGAACGGCTCCGT
>USOJ01000190.1 GCA_900556195.1 uncultured Eubacteriales bacterium | reverse complement strand
AGTGCCGGTCGATATCCGCCAGTATGTCTACCCCGACCATCTCAAGCAGCCCGAACCCGACGAGGCCGCCATTCAGCAGGCTCTCGAGAAAATCGGAAAATTCTCCGCCGAAGACGAACTCAACTGCGGTTCTTGCGGATACGACACCTGCAGAGAAAAGGCTATCGCGATTTATCACGGAAAAGCCGAAATATCAATGTGTCTGCCCTATCTTAAAGACAAAGCCGAGAGTTTTTCGGACTGCATAGTTTCGAATACTCCGAACGCGCTGATAGTAATAAACGACGCGTTGGAAGTGCAGCAGATAAACCCCGCAGCCCGCAAGATACTCAATATAAGATATTCTTCGGACGTTTTAGGCGATCAGGTCGTGAGAATTCTCGACCCGAAACCCTTCTTACAGGTACTCGAAAGCAAACGCGCCGTCAGAAATCGCAGAACGTATCTCGCGGAATACGACAAATACGTCGAACAGACCATTATCTACGACCCGAACTATCATATGCTTTTGTGCATAATGAGAGATATCACCGAGCAGGAAACCGAGCGCGAAAAACGCGAAAAGTTACGCAATCAGACGGTTGAAACGGCGGACAACGTAGTAGACAAACAAATGAGAATCGTTCAGGAAATCGCTTCTCTGCTCGGCGAAACCGCCGCGGAAACGAAAATCGCTCTGACGAAGTTGAAGGAGAGCATTTCCGATGAATAATCTCTGCGCCGATATCGGTTACAAGAGCATAAACCACGACGGCGAGCAATTGTGCGGAGATCACGTAGACGTCGTCGAATCGGGCGAAGATTCGACCGTAATCGTTCTGGCGGACGGACTCGGCAGCGGAGTTAAAGCGAGTATCCTGTCAACGCTTACCAGCAAAATAATTTCGACGATGATGTCGGAAGGTCTGTCCATTACGGACTGCGTCGAAACGATAGCCAAAACCCTCCCGATTTGTTCGGTAAGAGGCGTGGCGTATTCGACGTTTACGATAATGCATCTCGTCGAAAACCGCGAAATGGAATTGATACAATACGACAATCCGTTGACTATTTTAATCCGCGACGGGGAAAATTATCTTTACCCCATGACCGAAATGAATATCGACGGCAAAAAGATTTATCATTCCATGATAAAATTGCAGGAAGGCGACGTTTTCGTTACGATGAGCGACGGCTGCCCGCACGCCGGAATCGGTCTTGCCTATAATTTCGGCTGGAAACGCGACGAAATAATTCAGTATATGAAAACCGTCGTTGCGGGCGAATACGCGGCAAAGACGATGGCTACTATACTTCTCGAAGAAGTAGACAGACTCTACGATCACCGCCCCGGCGACGACGCAACGGCGTGCGTAGTAAAAATACGTAAGCGCGAACCGATGAACATTCTGTTCGGACCTCCGCGCGATCGCGACGACGCCAACCGTATGATGGCTTTATTCTTCGCCAAAGAAGGCAAGCACATAGTCTGCGGCGGAACCACCTCTTCGATTGCCGCTCAATACCTCGGTAAAAAGGTCGAAGTAGATATCAACTTCACCCCGTCGGATATGCCGCCTATCGCTAAAATAGAAGGCGTGGATCTCGTTACCGAGGGCGTCATTACCATGAACCGCGTCGTTGAATACGCTCACGACGTATTAGGCGAAAACAAACTATACGAAAAATGGAATTTCGGTCACGACGGAGCCTCGCGGATCTGTCAACTGCTTTTCGAAGAGGCGACGGATATAAACTTTTTCGTCGGAAGAGCAATTAACCCCGCCCACCAGAACCCCGACCTGCCGATTAATTTCAACATCAAAATGAATATAGTCGAAGAATTATCCGCGTGCCTTAAAAAAATGGGCAAACGAATAAAAGTGAGTTATTTCTGATTTTATTATGAGAAAATTCGATACCAAAGTTCAACACTTAAAATACAAAGTATTGCGCGAAGTCGCAAAACAGGCATGGGCAGACACCCTTCAGGACAATCTGCTCGATATTCCGAAAATTATCGTTCCCGGTAAAATACCGACGATGCGTTGCTGCGTTTATAAAGAACGCGCGATTTTAGCCGAAAGAGTCAAACTCGCCATGGGCGGAAACAAACAGAATCCGAACGTGATAGAAGTTCTCGATATCGCCTGCGACGAATGTCCTATGGGCGGTTACGAAGTTACCAACGCGTGCAGAGGCTGCCTCGCGCACCGCTGCGAAGACGTTTGCAAATTCGGGGCGATTACTTTCGACGAAAATCACGTGGCGCATATCGACAAAACCAAATGTAAAGAATGCGGCGCGTGTTCGAGGGTATGCCCGTACAGCGCGATACACAACTACAGACGCCCCTGCGAAACGGCTTGCAAAGTCAAAGCAATTTATATGGGCGACGAAAAACAAGCGTGCATAGACAACGGCAAATGTATCTCCTGCGGCGCGTGCGTATACGCCTGCCCGTTCGGAGCGATCAACGATAAGTCGTTTATTCTGAACGTTATCGATATGCTTAAAGGCAGTAACGGTAACCGTGATTACAAAATTTACGCGATCGTCGCTCCGTCAATATCGAGTCAGTTTACGTACGCCAAACTCGGACAGGTTATTACGGGGCTGAGAAAACTCGGCTTCCACACCGTAATCGAAGCCGCTCTCGGAGCGGATATGGTCGCTCAGGCGGAATCGACAGAACTCGTAGAGAAAGGATTTCTGACGAGTTCGTGCTGCCCCGCTTTCGTAGATTATATCAACAAAAACTTCCCCGAGTTAAAACAATTCGTTTCGCACAACCTTTCGCCCATGGCGACTATTGCGAAATATATCAAGAGCAAAGAGGCAAACTGCAAAACGGTGTTTATCGGACCTTGCACGGCGAAGAAAATGGAGGTTCAGAAAGAATCGGTCAAACCTTACGTAGACGCGGTTTTAACCTTTGAAGAATTGCAGGCGTTGTTCGACAGTAAGGAAATCGATATAACGACTCTCGAAGAAGGCGTACTCGACAACGCGTCTTACTTCGGAAGAATTTTCGCGCGATGCGGCGGTCTTGCCGACGCCGTTGCGGAAGGCATAAAGGAACAAAACCTCGAATTCGCACTTAAACCCTGCTCTTGCGACGGTATAGAACAATGCAAGATCGCGCTTTTGCAGAAGCGCGCGGGCAAACTGCAGGCAAACTTTATCGAAGGTATGGCTTGCGTCGGAGGCTGCATA
>USOJ01000189.1 GCA_900556195.1 uncultured Eubacteriales bacterium | reverse complement strand
GGACTATAAGTTTTGTAAGGATCACGCGTCAGAAATCGAGAAAGCATTGAACGCCTGCCCGGAAGTAGATACGGCGAAAATCGACGGGGATAAAGTCGAAATAACCGTCAAGGAAGCGTATCGCAGGTATTCGGAGCAACCGTCTGAAAAACCTGTCCGGGATTTAGACTCGGAAGAAGATGAAGAGTGGAAAAGCCGTATCGAAAGCGGCGAGATAACGCCGATAGAATCTATCGACGAACCCACAAAAGAAAGCAATACAGACCTTACGAAAATCGGGTTTGAGCAAAGCGAACTCGGCGGGGCAAAACAGCGTTTCAAAAACAACATTGAAGCCATAAAGTTAGTCAATAGGTTGATTAACTCACAAAAAGAAGCAACCGACGACGAGAAGAAAGTGCTTGCAAAATACGTCGGTTGGGGCGGTTTGGCGCAAGTGTTCGACGAACATAACACCGCGTGGCAAAGAGAATATAAGGAACTGAAAGACGTTCTGAGTGTAGAAGAATACGCGGCGGCAAAAGGTAGCGTTCTGAACGCTCACTACACAAGCAAAACCGTAATTGACGGTATTTATAAAGCGCTCACTCGTTTCGGCGTAAAAGGCAACAACCGCATTTTAGAGCCTGCAATGGGGACGGGTAATTTCTTCGGCTTTATGCCGCAAGAGATAGCAAGCGGCGCAAAACTTTACGGTGTCGAACTCGATAAGGTTACGGGTAAAATCGCAACGAAACTGTATCCGCAAGCGAAAATTCAGATTAAAGGCTTTGAAGAAACAGCGTTTCAGGACAATTCGTTCGACCTTATGGTTACAAACGTTCCGTTCGGCGGTTATACCGTTTTCGATCCCGATTACAACAAGTATAATTACTACATTCACGATTATTTTCTTGCCAAGGGTATCGATAAAATCAAGCCGAACGGGCTTATGGCGGTTATCACAAGTAAAGGCACGATGGACAAGCAAAATCCGTCTATCCGCAAGTATATCGCGGACAGAGCCGAACTTGTGGGCGCGGTAAGGCTACCGAATACGGCGTTCAAGCAGACGGCAAACACCGAAGTTGTAACGGATATTCTGTTTTTTCGTAAGCGGGAAGAAAGAATAAACGCGGGCTTTGAAAATACCGAATGGCTTTCAACGGGTAAGACCGAAGAAGGGTATGAGATAAACAACTATTATATCGCTCACCCCGAAATGGTACTCGGTATGCTTGCCAAAGAAACGGGGCTTTACGGCGCGGAAGATATAACGGTTAAGTCGGACGGCAGAGATTTATCGGAAGCGATAAACACGGCTATAAGTCGATTACCGCAAGATTTTTACGTCAATCCCGAATACACGGAAGAAGCGGAAAGCAAAGAAGAAGTCGAGGTTGATTACGACGTCAAGCCGATGAATCTGACAGCGGTAAACGGCAAACTGTATATGCGAGTGGGCGACAGTATGGTGGAACAACCCGTGCCGTCGTTCCCGAAAGACGCGTATCAAAGAATCGTCGAAATGATTGCTATCCGAAAACAACTGCGTAAAGTTTTGGATTTGCAGGTAGAGGGCTGTTCGGACGACGTTTTGACTCGTGAGCAATGGCAACTCGGCGCAAGATACGATATGTTCGTCAAGCGTTTCGGGTATATCAACAGCAAAAACAATTTGCGGCTTTTCAAACCCGACGGCGATAGCGCGTTACTGTTTGCTTGCGAGAACGTATCGGAAGATGAAGCAACGGTAACGAAAGCCGACGTGTTCACGAAACGAACCATAAGACCGTACACGGCGGTAACAAGCACCGACGATTGTTTCGAGGCGTTGCAGATAAGCAAAAACGAGCGTGGCTCAGTAGATATTTCGTATATCGAAGAACTCACAAAAAAAGATTACGAAACCGTGCTGAACGAACTCGGTAACGCTGTATTTCGTAATCCCGTAGCGGTCAACCCGGAAGATAAATATTCGGGCTTTGAAACGGCGGAAGAGTATCTTTCGGGCAGAGTGGTAGATAAACTGCAAACCGCCGAAAGAATGAAGCAAAGTAACCCCGACTTAATCGACTACGACAAGAATATTTCGGCTTTACGGGAAGTGCAACCTTCGCCCGTCAAGGCTTCGGATATAGCAGTCAGAGTCGGTACGAGTTGGATAGATAAGGAACTGTATAAAGAGTTTTTCTGCGAACTTATCGGTATGCCTTACTATTACCGCGACGGTGTGGAACTTTACTACAACAAACACGACGGCAGTTGGCGAATCGACCGAACGCAATATGCTCGAAACTACGGCGGAATGAACGTTACGAGCGTTTACGGAACAAGCAGGGCGAACGCATACCGACTGTTTGAGGATTGTCTGAATCAACGTTCTACACAGATTTACGATACGGTTTTGGACGCAGACGGCAGAGAAAAACGAGTGCTGAATAATTCAGAAACGGTTGCGGCAAGGGAAAAGCAGAATAAAATCGTCGAAGCGTTCAAGGATTGGATATTTCGTGATCCCATTAGGCGTGACGAGCTTGAAACAATCTACAACAGACTGTTCAATCAAATTCGCTTGCCGAAGTACGACGGAAGTTATCTTCGTTTTCCCGAAATGAACCCTGCAATCGAACTTCGCCCGCACCAAAAAGACGCGGTACACCGAATTATTACGAGCGGAAACACGCTTTTGCACCACATTGTAGGAAGCGGTAAAACGTTTACGATATGCGCGGCGGCAATGAAACTTCGTCAGTACGGCTTGGCGAAAAAGCCGATGATCGCCGTGCCGAATCACTTGGTGCAGCAATGGGCGAACTCGTTTCGGTTTCTTTACCCGACGGCGAAACTCCTGATTGCCACGAAAGACGATTTGGACAAAGACCACCGCGAGCAGTTCGTGTCGAAAGTTGCGATGGGCGATTGGGATTCTGTTATCATAGCGCAGTCGAGTTTTGCGAAAATCAACATTTCGCCCGAACGACAGATTGCAAAAATACAGGAAGAAATAGCCGCTATCGAGCGCAGTATCGAAATGCAGTGGGAAGAGAGCGGCGCACCGTCCGGTTCGGTAAAGAACTTGGAGCGTATCAAGAAAGGCAGAGAAGCGCAGCTCAAAAAACTGCTCGACGAAACGAAAAAAGACAACGTTTTAATCTTTGAAAAACTCGGCGTGGACTACCTGTTCGTGGACGAAGCGGACGCGTATAAAAATCTGTTTCTGTA
>USOJ01000188.1 GCA_900556195.1 uncultured Eubacteriales bacterium | reverse complement strand
GTTTTGCGCCAGAGTTTTCGGGAGCGAACCTATCACGTCGGCAAGTCCGCCCGTTCCCGCAAAAGGATTCGCTTCCGAAGCGACGAACAAAACGCTCGGCTTGAAAGTTATTTCATAATCTATTTTTAATTCTCTTTCCGAATCGGCCGCGAGGTTCGTTACGACTTCGGTTTTATCGGCAACGTTTTTTTTCGTCGTCGCGGCTTTGCGTACGGTGGTTTTTTTAGTCGCGGTCACGTCCGCCGCGGTCTTTTTAATCGCCGATGACGACTTTGCGTTTGCATGCGAATTCTTCGCGGCAGATTCTTTTTTACTGCCGGATACCTTTTTAACTTTCGTAATCTCTTCGTTTGCCATAAAAGTAACCTCCGTGATTAAAATTATATAACCGTCCCTTTGGATATAAAGAACGGATGATTTTCGCTTCCGGAAAGCGTCCGTTTATCTTTTATTACTACGTTTTTATCCGCAATAATACAGTTTAACGAAACGTTTTCTCCCGTAAGCGTATTTTGCATAAGAATACAATTTCTTACGACGGTGCCTCTCCCGATCTTGACTCCCCTGAATATAACGCTGTCGTAAACTTCGCCTTCGATATCGCAACCGTCGGCAATAATCGCGTTCTTAACGACGGCGTTGTCGCCGTAACGCGTCGGGGAACTGTCTTTGACTTTCGTATATACGTTAGCTTTTCTGAAAACCTCGTCGCGATATTCCTTATGCAAAAGTTTCAGCGACTCTTCGTAATATTTCTGAAGCGACGTCATTTCTTCGTAATAGCCTTCGTGTTTATACGCTCTCACCTTACCTATTTTAGCGAGAGGTTTAATGATTTCGTCGATAAAATGTCTTTTTCCGTGCGAAATACCTTCGTTGATCATGCTTATGAGAGTAGTACGGGATACGACTAAAACGTTAGTATATAAGTCTGCCGTTTTCCCCGTAAAATCGTACGTTATGTCTTTAACGACCCCGCCCTCGCCGACGTTTAAGAATATTTCATTGTTCTTTTTTTCAATATCTTCGGCATTTTTCCGGACGTAAACGAGAGTTACGTCGGCGTGGTTTTCGCCGTGTTCTTTTACGATAGGTCTTAAATCTATATTGCAGACCATATCGGAATCACTTAAAACGACGTATTCTTCGTCGGACTTATTCAAAAAACCTATTACGTTTTTTAACGCTTCGAAGCGAGTCGTATAAAGTGAATTGTTTTCCGTCGCTCCGAAAGGCGGAAGTATAAACAAACCGCCGTAATGTCTAGCCAGATCCCAGTCTTTACCGCTTCCCACGTGATCCATAAGCGACTGGTAGTTACTTTTCGTTATAAGTCCGACTTTAACGATATCCGAATTAACCATGTTCGAAAGAGCAAAATCGATAAGTCTGTATCTTCCGAAAAAGGGAATCGAAGCAACGGTTCTTTTTACGGTCAGTTCGGGCACGTTACCGTCGTGAATGTTAGCAAATATCAAACCCAATGTACTCATATTTTCGCTCCTTATACGTTTTTATCGATGATTTCGCCCGCAATTACGGTTGCCCCGTCGGAAACCGTAATATCTCTGCCAAGTACCGCTATTTTTAATTCGTCTTGTTTTTCAGCGCCGATTTTAGCGTCCGACCCCACGGTAACTTTTTCGTCGATTATGCTGTAATCTACGACGGTGTTTGCGCCTATCACGCTTTCGCTGAAAATAATCGAGTTTTTTACGACCGCTCCTTTTTTAACGACGACGTCGTTTGAAAGTATGCTGTTTTCTACCGTTCCGTCGATTTCACACCCCGAAGCAACGATAGAGTTTACTACTCTGCCCGTCGCAGAAACGTACTGAGGAGGGGCAATAGGAGAACGGGAACGAATACGCCACGATTTATCGGAAACGTCGAATTTCGGAGAATCGCCGAGTAAGTCCATATTCGATTCGAAAAGCGAATTTATCGTGCCCACGTCTTTCCAATAGCCGTCAAACGTATAGGAGACCATTTTTTCGCCGGAAGCAAGCATTTTCGGCAGAACGTTTTTACCGAAGTCTTTACTGCTCGTTTCGTCGGCTTCGTCTTCTTCGAGATATTTATACAACTTGTCCGCAGAGAAAACGTAAATACCCATAGAAGCAAGATCGCTCTTCGGGTGTTTGGGTTTTTCTTCAAACTCGTATATAACGCCGTCTTCGTCAACGTTAAGAACGCCGAAGCGCGACGCTTCTTTAATCGGAACTTTTATTGCCGCGATCGTACAAGCCGCCCCCGTCTTTTTATGCCTTTCTATCATTTTGGCGTAATCCATTTTATAGATATGGTCCCCCGAGAGAATAAGCACGTAATCGGGATTATAACGCTTGATAAACGATATATTCTGATATATTGCGTTTGCCGTGCCTTTGAACCATTCCGAGCCCGTTTTTGCCTGATACGGCGAAAGTATATGTACGCCGCCGTAAGAACGGTCCAAATCCCAAGGCTCGCCGTTGCCGATATATTCGTTCAATATAAGCGGCTGGTATTGCGTCATCACTCCGACCGTATCGATGCCTGAATTTACGCAATTCGAAAGCGGAAAATCGATGATTCTGTATTTTCCGCCGAAAGGCACCGCAGGTTTTGCGATTTTGTTAGTGAGCGCGAAAAGCCTGCTACCCTGCCCTCCGGCAAGCAACATAGCCACGCATTCCTTTTTATTTATTCTCATATTCCCTCCGTTGAAACGAAATCCGTTTCACATTATTTTTTTACAAGATATAAAAACGATCTGTCGGCAAGAGTTACGATTATAGAATCCTTTTTACCCTTACTCGATATTTTTTGCGATTCGTAAACCCTCTTACGGGAAATTCCTTTTCCCCCGTAAGATTTTTTATCCGAATTAAAAACGATTTCGTACTTACCTTTATCGACCCCGAAACGATAGTTTATATCGACGCCGCTGAAATTAACGACTACTATTATTTCTTTCCCGTCGTATCTGCGTTTGTATGCAACGACGTTTTCGTCCCGATCGTCGGGATCGATCCATTCGAATCCGTCCCAACCGTCGTCGTCGCCGTACAGCGCGGGCGTCGATAAATAAGTTTCGTTAATATCTTTATAAAATTTAGCGAGTTTCGCGTGCGACGGATATTTTTTAAGGAAAAACTCCAGTCCCTCTTCGTAAGCCCATTCCTTGTACTGTCCGAACTCGCAACCCATAAAAATGAGTTT
>USOJ01000187.1 GCA_900556195.1 uncultured Eubacteriales bacterium | reverse complement strand
ACGACGGGGTCTTCGATTATATTAAAAACGCGTATACCGATAACGGGCTTCGCGCTTTCGATAAAGGCTTTATGGAAAGGGTGTACGAGAGCAAATTCGAAGTCGTAAAGACCGACGAAAAGACTTTCCCCGAAGAAAAGAAATGTTCGCTTAAAGTCGGCGGACATCTCGACGGTTGCAGAATCGGTTTCGACGCGGGCGGCAGCGATCGTAAAGTCAGCGCGGTAGTCGACGGAAAAGTCGTTTACAGCGAAGAAGTCGTATGGTTTCCGAAAATCAATCCCGACCCGACGTATCACTATAACGAAATTTTAACCGCCATGAAAACGGCGGCAAGCAAGATGCCTCGCGTAGACGCTATCGGCGTTTCCAGCGCGGGCGTGTACGTAAACAATAAAATCATGGTTGCGTCGCTCTTCCTTAAAGTAAACGACGAAGATTTCGAAAAACACGTAAAGACCATGTATATCGACATCGCCAAAGAAATGGGCGACGTTCCGCTCGAAGTCGCAAACGACGGCGACGTAACCGCTCTTGCGGGCGCGATCGACTTGAACGACAACGAAGTTCTCGGTATCGCCATGGGTACGAGCGAAGCGGTAGGCTATATCAATAAAGACGGCGGACTTAACGGCTGGCTTTCCGAACTCGCGTTCGTTCCCGTCGACTATAACGAAAATTCTATGGTCGACGAGTGGAGCGGCGATTACGGCTGCGGCGTTAAATACTTCTCGCAGGACAGCGTTATAAAACTTGCCGAAAACGGCGGCTTTAAGTTCGAAGAAGGTTTAAGCCCCGCCGAAAAACTCAAAGTCATTCAGAAACTCATGGCAAACGGCGATCCGCTTGCAAAGACTATTTACGAAGATATCGGTATATACCTCGGCTATACGCTTCCGTATTACGCCATGTTCTACGATATAAAGCACGTATTGCTTCTCGGTAGAGTTACGAGCGGCGAGGGCGGTAATATCGTTATAGAAAGGGCTAAAGAAGTTCTTGCCGCCGAATTCCCCGAACTTAAATTCGAACTCGAAATGCCCGACGAAAAGAACAGAAGAGTCGGTCAGAGTATCGCCGCGGCTTCTTTGGCGGCTTCGAGAAAATAAAACGCTACTTGCGGGCAGCCGTTTTGTGCGGACGCCCGCAAAAAAACTATAAAAAGGAGTATAAAAATGAAAGTTATCATTGCTAAAGATTACGAAGAAATGAGCGCAAAGGCGTTCGAAGTAATGGAAAAGGTTGTAAAGGGCAACCCCGAAGCGATTTTGGGGCTTGCTACGGGTTCTACTCCTATCGGTCTTTATAAGAATATGATCAAAGACCATAACGAAAACGGAACGAGTTATAAAAAGATTAAAACGGTAAATCTCGACGAATACGCAGGTCTGGACTATTCGAGCGATCAGAGTTACGTATATTTTATGCGTAACAATCTTTTCGACCATATCGATATCGACCTTAAAAACACGAATATCGAAAACGGCAAGGCAGCCGACAGACAAGCCGAATGCGAAAGATATAATAAGTTGCTCGAAGGTATGCAACAGGATATTCAGGTACTCGGTATCGGCTCTAACGGACATATCGCGTTCAACGAACCGGGCACTCCTTTCGGAAGCGTTACTCATATCGTGGACCTTGCCGAAAGCACCATAAAAGACAATTCCAGAATGTTCGCTTCCATCGACGAAGTTCCCCGTCAGGCTTTCACTATGGGCTTGAAGAATATCATGAACGCAAAGAAGATTCTTATACTTGCCAACGGCGCGAATAAGGCTAAAGCGGTATACGGGCTCGTTAAAGGCGAAGTAACCGAAAACGTACCCGCAAGCGTGCTTCAACTTCACCCCAATTGCACGCTCGTCTGCGACGAAGCCGCCGCATCCTTACTGTAATTTTATACTCGCCATAAACGCCGTCTTTTTGTTCCTTTGATTACCGTCATCGCGAGCGTAGCGTGGCGATCCCGAAGATTGGAGGACGAATGCTAGCCACTTGCCTTCCCTTGCAGGGGTAAATGTCCCCGATGAAACGGGGAAAATGTCGCAAAGCGACAAAAGGGGGGCGACCCTGCCCAAGGTGGTGGCACGCGTAGCGTGTCGGATGAGTTCCGGAAGGGTGGTATTTTACGGATGCAAATTTTTAACGGAGAACAAAACAAAATGAAAGGACTTAAAAACGTTTCCGCATACGTTGCGGGTAAAGGAATAATAAAGGCCAATATCGGATTCGAAAACGGTAAAATCGCCTATATCGGCGACGACGATAAAAATATCGAAAGCCTGTTCGAAACCGACGGCGTAGTATTGCCGGGGTTCATCGACGAACATATTCACGGCGCGGGCGGGGCGGACGCAATGGACGCGACCGAAGAAGCCTTGCAGACAATTTCGGAGTACGTTTCGAGAGAAGGTACTACGGGCTTTTTGGCTACCACTATGACGCAGAGTAAAGAGAATATATCCAAGGCTCTTAAAAACGTCAAAGAAGTAAGAGAAAAAGGCGAATATAAGGGCGCGGAAGTTCTGGGCGTTCACCTCGAAGGTCCGTTTATTTCGCCTAAACACGTAGGCGCGCAACCGCTCGAATACGTTGCTAAACCCGAAGCGAAAACTTTCGACGAATATAACGCTCTTTCGGGTGGAAATATAAAGATAGTTACGCTTGCGCCCGAAGTTGACGGCGGACTCGATTTGATAACACACCTTAAAAATATCGGGGTGGTTGCTTCCATAGGTCATACGGGCGCGAAGTATCAGGACGTAGAAAACGCGGTAAAAGCGGGCGCGAGCAACGTTACGCACACTTATAACGCGCAGACGGGGCTTCATCACAGAGAAGCGGGCGTGGTAGGCGCGGCAATGCTCTTCGACGAACTCAATTGCGAAATGATTTGCGATACCATTCACGTAAGCGTTCCCGCTATCAAAATTTTCGTCAAGAATAAACCGCACGATAAATTCACGCTTATAACCGACGCCATGAGAGCGAAAGGTATGCCCGACGGCTTGTCCGAACTCGGAGGACAGCAGGTTTTCGTCAAAAACGGCGAAGCAAGACTTGCCGACGGAACTTTGGCGGGCAGCGTTCTCAGAATGAACGTCGCCGTTAAAAACCTCGTCGAAAAGGTCGGGGTAAGTTTGACGGAAGCGGTGGATTTTGCGTCCGCCAACCCCGCGAAAAATTTAGGGATTTATAACGAACGAG
>USOJ01000186.1 GCA_900556195.1 uncultured Eubacteriales bacterium | reverse complement strand
AGCAGACGCGTCTGCTTCGGCGAAATTTACTCCGCAAATATATACGGTAGTACGCGCGTGAGAGAACGCGCTGCGACCCCTAATTTTTTTACGCTTTAATTTTACCACGCGACGGGCGGTTCTTTCAATCACACATTTATCGTAATTCGCTATTTTTTTATTATGCGCTTATTTTGCGTTTTCTGTCGTTACCGACCTTAATTACGTGGTTATTATAAAGAATATTGTCGTTTTTCGGCGTTTCGTAATTATTTTTTGAGTTAAACGTTGACAAAACCGCCCGCAACTGCTATAATACGGTTATGAACGATACCGTAGTCAAAAAAATCATACCTAAATTGCAGCCCGACGAAATTATCACTTTTTTGTGGGACGACAACACCGTGTTGCACCGCCACAGCGATTGGGAATTTACTTCCACCATGGACGGAACCGGCATAAACGTCGTAAACGGCGAAGAATATCCGCTTATGCCGGGTATTTTCGTACTGCTCGGACCTAAACACGTGCATCGTTATTATTCCGACGCGCCCATAAAACGCCACGACATCTGCGTTCCGGACGAGAAAATGCGACAACTCGCCGACATTTTACAGCCCGACCTGTACAAAAAACTTTCCGCTTCCGAAAAGCCGATAATAATCAAGTTGAGCGTGGAAAGTTTCAACGAAATTCACGAAAGGCTCAGCAAAATAGATTCGCTCGGTCAGGATAATCGCAACGTCCGCGCCATACTCGTTTCTATCGTAATGTACCTTCTCGGCGTTTATCTCGAACACAAATCCGAAAAGAATATGCCGAAAAGCGTGATTTCGTTCTTGCAAAAAATTTCCGACCCCGACGTTTTCTCTATGCGCATAAACGACATTATCGGGTTCAGTTCTTATTCGCACTCTCAATTTATCAAAATCTTCAAAACCTACGTAGGTAAAACGATTATAGAGTACGTAACCGATTTAAGAATCGCGCACGCGGCGAAACTGCTTTCTTCGACCGACCTTAAAGTTATAACGATCGCTTCTAAAGTCGGCTACGACAATCAATCCTTTTTCGCGCAGAAGTTCAAAGACAGATACAACGTTTCGCCCGTCGAATACCGCAGGGCGACCCGTAAAGAAACCTGACGCTTTTATTTTTTAAGCGTTATAATCTCGGTTTTACCCCGTCTTTCTGCGCTTAAAATTTCCCTGTCCGAAAAATCGTAAGTATATTCCGTTCCGTCGTCGGCGGTGATTTCCACCGAGACTGCGGAGTTTTTATTTTCTATCTTTATATAGACGTTTCCGTTTTTGCCCGCGTAGCAACCTTTCGCATATTTTAACTTTTCAAAAAAAGTCGGCTTTATGCAGACGGGCTTGTCCGCGCTTAACTTTATGCCGAGAACGTAAGAATACAGCCACTCGACGCACGAACCTAAACTATAATGGTTAAAGGAATTCATTTCGGGGTTTTCGAAGCCGTTTTCTTTGGTGTAGCCGTTCCAGCGTTCCCACACGGTCGTCGCCCCGTTTTCGAGCATATATCCCCAGGAGGGGTACTCGGTCTCCGTTATTATTTCGTACGCGAGTTCGCTTTCGCCCATATCGCACAGCGCGGGTAGCAAAAATCTGCAACCTATAAAACCCGTCGTGAGTTTATTTCCGTTTGCGGCAATGACGGCTTTAAGTCTTTCTCTCGCTTCTTTATCTGTTATATACCCCGCGGAGTACGCGAAAGCGTAAGCCGTCTGCGTATCGCTTTTTACCCTTTCGCCGTCGAAATACGCCTTTCTAAACGCCTCGCGAGCCTTTTCGTATATACCGTTATAGAGCGTTTCTCCCGCATTATCGCCGATTATCGCGTGCATTTTCGCAACGATTTTAACCGAATACCCGAAGAAGCATTGATTTATGACGTCTACGTCGGTTTTGCCGTCCACCGAAAGCCAGTCGCCGAAATTGTTGGTGATTTTCGTAAGATAGTTTTCGCTTTTGCTAAGGTAATATTCTATCCATTTATCGGCGTAAGGCAGATTGTCTGTTATTATCCGCTCGTCTTTATAGTGCAGATAATGGAAATACGGAATTACGGTTATAGCGTCGCCCCATCCGGGTACGCCCGCCGTATTGTCGGCAACGGGTACGAAAAAGGGCGCGAACGACGGTATTCTGCCGTCGGGCAGAACGTCCGTCCTGATCAATTTGAGGTAGTTGGCGAAAAACTTTTCGCAATCGGCGTTGAACATCGCGGAATTGCAGAATACTTCGGCGTCGCCCGTCCAGCCGAGCCTTTCGTCGCGTTGCGGGCAGTCCGTCGGAATACTTATAAAATTGCTTTTCTGCCCGTTCGACGCCATTTTATATACGCCGTTTATAATATCGTCGGAGCACTCGAAACGCCCGCCGTAATTTATATTCTGACTTAACTCTTTGCCGATTATATCGGTTGCGGTAAACTCGCTATCCGACGATATCTCGGCGTATCTGAATCCGTGAAAGGTAAATTCGGGATCGAAAACGTCGTAACCGCCCGACAAAATCAACTCGTCGGTACATTTCGCCCTGCGTAAGTTTTCGGTGTAAAGCGTTCCGTCCGCGTTAAGCGTTTCGGCAAAACGAACGATAACTTTTCCGCCGCGCGCGCCCTTCGCCGTAAAAGAAATAACCCCCGCGAAATTCTTTTTGAAGTCTAACCTTATACGGTTTTCGTCGCGATAGATTATTTCGGGAATTATCTTTTCGATTACGCGAACGGGTTCGTAAAGATAAGGCTCGCGTTTAAGGTCGAAATCGCAGACTTCGGCTTTTTGCCCGTTTGCAAATTCTTCGCGCGTAAAATCTATCGCTTCGCCGTCGAAAAAATCGGCGCAAACGATATTCGACGAATACGTATCCCACGTTTCGTCCGTTTCTATCGTCTGCTTTTCGGCGTTTTCGTATTCAATCGCCATCTCGGCGCGCAGGCGTTTTTCCGTAAACGGCGTTTCCGACGTTATAGCCGAGATTGCCCGCGTACCACCCGTCGGCGACTATCACCGAAATCTCGTTGTTTTTCTTCACGCCGTCCGTTAAGTCGTATTCGCATTCGTTTACGTATTTTTTATAGTTGCTCCACCCCGGCATAAAATAATCGCCCGTCTTTTTACCGTTAAATTTTACGGTGAAAATTCCCGTGGCGGAAGTAAGGAAGGTAGCCTTTGAGCTTTGAACCGAACAAAGTTATTTTCAGTAG
>USOJ01000185.1 GCA_900556195.1 uncultured Eubacteriales bacterium | reverse complement strand
CCCCGCAATAAACGGCGGAGCGGCTTGCATAGGCGGAAATCACGTTTACTCCGCGACAAAACCTCAATACTTCACGGGGAGCGGGTTTGCCGAGTGCGCCGCTTCGATGACGTTTATGGTCATTCTCGCGTGGAACAGCGGAACGGCAAGTTCCCCGCCCTCGGTTATGACCTTATACAGATTGGAATATATGCCCGCAGTGCCTACGTCGAAAGCCGTGCCGTCGTAAGTTCCGCTTTCTTCGTGAGTTTTGAGTTTTTCTACGCAATAAAGCGGATTGCCGTCTTCGTCTTCGAGGAAATGTTCGATCAAAGGTCTTTCGACGTTTTCGCCGTCTTTGATATATTTAAGAGTATACTTCGTAGGCGTAGATTTAAGCGTGCCTTTCGAACCCTGCACTTTTATATTGTAGTCCGAAAATGCGTCGGTCGAATTCATTTCGATATCGACGAGCGGTTTGTTCGGCGCGGTTACGAGAATTTTGACGTAGTCTTCCGCGTCGCCGCTCGTTAAAGCCGTATCGAGTTTTGAATATACGACCTTCGTATTTTTATCGAAGCCGAGAAATCCGAGCCCCATGGCTACGGGGTGCGGTCCCGTATTGTACGCGCTTCCGCCCATGTGTTTTTGCATGGTCTGCCAATCCCAACGGCGGGATAATCCGTTGTAGCGAAGACTTACCTGTTTTACGTCGCCCAAAACTCCGTCTTTTATGAGTTGAAGCGCGTGAAGGTAGAACGGCGCGAGTTGAGTGTTGTGGAAAACCGCAAGCGTTACGCCGTTTTTCTTCGCGGTGTTTTCAAGAGTTTCGCACTCGAACTGATTTCTCGCGAAAGGTTTTTCGGTAAGCACGTTTTTACCGTGTTCGAGCAAATCTTTGGTGATTGCAAAGTGCATATCCGAAAAAGTTGCGTTTACCGCCAGATCGAAGTCTTTGTCTAAAAGTTCGCGATAGTCCGCAAACGTTTCGCAACCGGGGTAAAGGTCTTTAGCCTGATTTCTTCTTCTTTCGTCGGCGTCGACGACGTACTTTACGTTATAGTAAAGGTTTCTTTCCGAGCGGAAGTAAACGCCGTGTATGTCGCGTCCGCTTCTGCCCTGTCCGATAATAGCAACGTCAAGTTTCTTCATATTATTCTTCTTCCTTTTTACAATTCGAATTTGTTTACTTTTTCTTCTTTTCCGCCGTCCATAGAGCGTTTAACGGCGTTCATGACGAACACGGGCGCGATAAAATCGGAATAAGATTTTTTCTGCTTACCGCCGTTCAACAAATCGTAAAACTCGTCGAATTCGGCGCGGAAGCAGGGGCTTTCGCCCGTAATCGGAAATTCCGATCCCTGAACGCCGTCGACCGAACAACGCATGGCGTAATAAATATAGTTGCCGTCTACGAAAAGACCCGTAACGTCGTAGTCTTTATATCTGAACACGACCGTTATTTTACCGTCGTTTTCAAACGCCTTTACCGATTCGGGATAAAAACCGAAAATCGTGGACGTAATGCCGATAAGGTGTTCGCAGTAGAAATAAAATCCGCCGTAAGCGTTATTGAGCGAAACGGGGCAGCGAACGAACCCGCCGAGCGTTTTACCCTCGAAGTCGGTTTCGCAGTCGCGTTTAAGTTCCCGCACGAAATCAACGTGAACGCAGGACGAACCGCCCGTCATTCTCACGCCGTTCTTCTCAAAGTCTTTCACCATTTCGATCGCTTCGGCTTCGCTTATCGTTACGGGCTTATCTATAAACATAGGAATGCCCGAAGCGATATAGGGCTTCGCAAATCTGTAATGGTCGCCGCCGCGGCGCGCGGTGATTATAACGCCGTCCACCTTACCGACCGCTTCGTCGTAGGACGAAAGCACTTTTACGCCGAATTTTTCTTTGAGTTTATCCGCCGCGCCCTCGTCTTCGCTGTGCACGCCGACGACTTCTACGTCGGAATATTTCGGATCGTTTTTAATAAAGTCTAAAAACGTATCCGCGTGCGAATTTTCGCAACCTAAAATTACTATTTTTTTCATTTTATCTCCTTTTGCGTTCCGTCGATTTTAATCTCGCGGGGTTTACAAATACACTTTTTCGCCGTTCGAGCGATAAGTCGCAAGCAACACTTTTACTGCTTTCGAGCCTTCGTAAAAGTCTATCGGAAAACGTCTGCCCGTTTCGACGCAATCGTAAAAATCGTCGATCAGCGGTCCGTGCCCGTTTCCCCATTCTTTTTTGCCGACCGTTTTTCTTCCGTCGGCAAAGGTGATTCTTTCGCCGTTTACGAACAACTCGTCGCCGTAAAGCACCGCCGTTTTGTCTTTTGTTACGAAACTTAAAACGTTTGTAAAACAGGTTTTCGACGCGTTGGTCGCGTTTAATATAAAGTTACGGTTATCGCCCAGATCGTAAACGCCGTGAACCGTATCTTCAACTTCTATAACCCCTTTTAACGAATCGTCGAAACAATGCGCGACGACGCTTTTCGGCATTCCGCACACCCACAGAAGCAAATCGAGCGAGTGTATCGCCTGATTTATCAGAACGCCGCCGCCCTCTTTGTCTTTCGTGCCTCTCCACGCGCCCGAATCGTAATACGCTTTATCCCTCACCCATACTAGATTGGCGTAAGCCGCAATCACTTCTTCGGGGCGTATTATCTTTTTCAGTTCCGTAAACGAGCGGTTGTATCTCGTCTGAAAACACACGCCGAGTTGAGCCTTGCTCGCTTTGACCGCTTTTTCTATGTCGTCGAGTTGAGTTTGGTTTATGGCAAGCGGCTTTTCGCAGATTACGTTTATATTCTTTTCGAGAGCCGCTATCGTCATTTCGGCGTGAAGGTAATGCGGCGTACATAGGTGAACGACGTCGAGATTCTCTTTTTCGAGCATTTTTCTATAATCTTCGTACCCGCGCGCGCTGAGCGAATACTCGCGATTTACGTCGTCGCATTTCTTGCGGTCTACGTCGCATACGGCGACTATTTCTACTCCGCGTTCTTTTAACGCTTCTATATGCATAGGCGCGATTGCGCCGAGTCCTATAATTCCTGCTTTCATAGCATAATTTTAACATATCGAAATCGAAAAGTAAATAAATAAACTTAACTTTTTACATTAACAAAACTAAACCTTTTCAAAAAATTATCGGTTACGCAAACTACCGTCATCGCAAGCGAGGCGGCGATAAACTTTTACGGAGTATAAAAACCCTCGTTATAAAATAAGCCCCGAAAGCGTTAAACTTTCGGGGCTTCGTAACGAGTACGGCTCCC
>USOJ01000184.1 GCA_900556195.1 uncultured Eubacteriales bacterium | reverse complement strand
CGGGGCCATCCTGTCCATGAAGCCGGAAGAATTGCTGCAGCTTTTGCAAGAAGAATAAAGGGGAGAAAGCGATGAAAGTCTGGGATCTGCACTGCGATACCCTCAGCGAGCTGCGCAAAGCCGAACATGCGGGCCGGCCCAAGAGCTTCGCGCAGAACGATCTGCATATCGACCTTGAAAAATTACAGAAACAATACGCGAATAATAAGCAACTCTATCAGCAGAAAATGATGGCTCTTTATAAAAAGAACGGTTATTCTGCTCTTATGCCGTGTCTTCCGACGATAGTTTCGCTCGTATTTTTCATTATCGTCATAGGCGCGTTCAGTTCGTACTCTCGTAAAGCCGACTTCGAAGTTTTCAGACAGATGCAATCTGCTTACGACCAGGCGATAGTTAAAGAAGTCGACGGAGAACCCGTTTATAACGAAAATTACATCGTAAGGGTGGAAGATAAAGACAGTACGCCCGATAATCCTAAATACACTTATTACGTAAACGTAGACAACGCGGTTAAAAATTCCTCTCTCGTAAGTTATTTCGATTTAACGGGTATAGATTATACCGCCGCGGACGCAAAAGCCGATAAAAATAATTACCTTCTTAAAGTAAGTTACGATTCGACGAACGGTTACGACAACGCGTTTATAACCGAATTGAGAAAAATTTCGGGTAAAGAGTTTAACGTTTACTTCGTTTCGGAAGGAGAAGGAAAAGATACCGTTTATACCGGCAAATTAAACTTCGCTCACCAAAAAATACAGTCGGAGTTGATAAATTTCGCCGTAAACGATTTCGTAGAAAAAGAACTTAGCGATCCCGAAATACAAGATCTTCTCAGAAAAGACGAAAACGGTAAAAAAGCCCTGGATAAAGACGACTCAGGTTTATACTCTATCGCCGATATAAACGTTTTCAGAGCGAGAAACAGCAAAATAGAAGTTTTTATAAACGAAAACACCGGGGAGTTCGATTATCTGGCATATATATCGAATAAATATTCCGACCCTGCCGACGGCGAAGAAGCCGGTTCGGTTAAAAAACTCGAAATTGCAAATAAAGTTTTCGGCGGCGACGTAGTAGATTTTATCGCGGAAAGTTACGCGACGGAAAATATATACAAACCCGCAAGAAAAGCGGCTAAGGAAAGTTATAAAAAACACAGAAGCAGTTCGGTCGTCTTCCCGTGGGTTAAAAACCTCTGGGTCGTCGACAGTCCGTTCAAACCCGCTATTCCCTCTTACTCGGAACTCAAATCTACCTTGAAAATCAGCGAAAGACAACTTTCGCAGAAGAACTATAACGAACTCACCGCCGACCTTAACGAATACAAACAAACGGGTTTCGGCAAAGGTAACGGTCTGTTTATTCTCGTAGCGTTGTCTATTCTTACCATGCTTTTGTCTACGGTAATAATGAACAAGACGCAGAAGACGCAGATGGAACTTTCGTCCGTAGACGGAGCGAACGGACAGGCGGCTACCCAGCAGAAGATTATGACCTGGATAATGCCGATTATGTTCGGTATATTCGCGTTCATCTATTCCGCGGGTTTCTCGATTTACATGGTAATGAGTTCGATTCTTTCCACGGTATTCACTTTGGTTATCAATTTCTGCGTGGAACAGGCGTTCAAGAACAAAATAATTAAAAAACAAGCCGAAGAAACGAGCAAAGCCCGTTACGGCAAAAGAAGATAAAGGAGCAAAAAAAGATGCCTACCTATTACGGTAAAACGGTCGAAGAAGCGATCGAAGAGGGCTTGAAAGAATTAGGCATTACCGCCGAACAAGCCGAAATTAAAGTTATAGAAGAAGCGAAAAAGGGATTTTTGGGTATCAATACCAAAAAGGCGGAAGTAGAAGTCAACGCCAAAAAGACCGACGGCGAAAGAGTAAAGGCGTTTTTAGAAGGACTTTTCCCGATAATGAACGTCAACGCCAAATGTAATCTCGTAGAAGAAGACGACAAGATAGTAGTCGAAGTTATAGCCGAAAGATCTCAACAGGTTATAGGCTATCGCGGCGAAACGCTCGACGCCCTTCAGACTTTGGCGGGCGCAGTTGCCAACATCGGCAGAGAAGATTACAGAAGAGTAGTCGTAGACTGCGAAAATTACAGAGAAAAACGCGAAGACACACTTAAAGGGTTAGCCGAAAAACTCGCCGACAGAGCGGTAAGAGAAGGCAGAAAAGTCATACTCGAACCCATGGCTCCGTACGAAAGAAGAATTATTCACTCCGCCCTTGCCGACAGGAAAGACGTAACCACCGAATCGGACGGCAAAGAACCTAACCGTCACGTGGTGATCGTTCCCGGCGAACTTACGAGCGACGAGCCTATCGACGCTTCTTTTAAGGGTAAACGCGGCGATTCCGGCAGAAACGACCGTAGAACCGGACGCGGCGATCGCGGCGGTTTCAGGGGCGGTAAAAGCGGTTACGGAAGGGATAATCGCGGCGGCTTCAGAGGTAACGGAAACCGCGGAGAACGCGCTCCCCGTCAACCAAGACCCAAGACGAGCGGCTGGGGAACTTTCCTCGGTAACGCCAACGACAAAAAAGACTGAAAATAAATTTATATCGAGCGCGGGCGGAAGAAAAATTTTCTTCCGCCCGCGTTGTCTTTTAATCTATATCCACGTAAGAAACGGGCGGGTGAAATTTTCACCCGCCCCGCGTTCTTTCGATTGAGTTTCTCGTTTATCTTTTTTTTCTCTCGCCGAACCGTTTACGATAACGATTGCGCGTAGCCGTCAAGAGTTTTTTCGGCGACGTCGTAAAGTTCGGCTATAACGTCCACGTCGTTGACGACGAGTTCGTCGATAAAATTCAAAGCCGTGAGTTCGTCTTTTTCGTTACCGAATTCGTCTTTAAGGTCGGCTCTGAAATCTTCGAGTACCCGTTCGTAAGCGTAGGCTCTGTTTTCCGTATCGAGAATGTGCGGAAATTTTTTGCAGTACAGCAAAGTCTTGCATCTGTTACTTATAAGGTCGAGTTTTTTATCAGTCATGTGTACGTCCTCCTTTGTTGTTTTCTTTTTTTGTGAAATTTTGCTTGCAAATATATTATAAACTATTACGAAAAACCTTTCAAGCGTTTTCACAAAGAAATTTTGTCGTATAAAGACTTATATCGACGAATAATGTCGAAAAGTGTCGAAACCCCGAAATCGTGATTTTACGAATGGAGTATACGTTTTATTTTCGGTCGGAATGCCAGACAAGAATAATACGAACCTTGGTCTAACGACGAATTTTTGACTAATAC
>USOJ01000183.1 GCA_900556195.1 uncultured Eubacteriales bacterium | reverse complement strand
CCGATAGCTAAAAAATTCGGTCTGCCGTATGTTTGCGTTGCTGCAAAGCCGAAGCCCAAGGGGCTCTTAAGAGCTGCCGCAAAGCTCGGCGTGCCGATAGAGAAGCTCGCTATGCTCGGCGATCAGATTTTTTCCGACATCAAGGCGGCAAACCGCTGCGGCGCGATTGCCGTCAGAATAGACCCTATGCCTGCAAAGAGTCTTTATCCGCATTATTATGCGTGGAAGGCAAAGCGCGAGGAGCCTATAATAAAAGAATTTGAAAAATTACATGGGTATGGTGTTTACGATGATTAAAGAATTGCAGTTTTTGCTGAAAAATTCAGAGAATATTGATTCGGCGCTTATAGTGTCGCCCGAAAACAGGCGTTATTTCACCGAATTTCCGTCGTCCGACGGGTTTTTGCTCGTAACGCGCGACGACGCCGTTTTTATAACCGACAGCAGATACATAGAGGCTGCCGAAAACAAGGTTACGGAATGTAAAACCGCTCTTCAAAAGAGAGAAATTTCACAGGTCTATGATTTCTTTAAGTCAAACGGTGCCGAAAAGGTCGGCATTGAGGCGTCGCGTATGACTGTGTCCGAGCTTGCGAAATTCGATAATGCGCTTAAAGACATAAGCATAGATTTTTCGGGCGAGCTTGACAATATGATTGACGCTCTCCGTATGGTAAAATCCGAGTCCGAAATCGAAAAGATAAAGAAAGCACAAAAAATCGCCGAGGGAGCATTTGACGATATATGCGGCTTTATAAAGCCCGGCGTTACCGAAAAGGAGATTGCGCTCAGACTCGAATACTATATGCTGACGCACGGCGCCGAGGGTCTTTCGTTCGAGACTATCGCCGTAAGCGGTAAAAATACGTCTATGCCGCACGGCGTTCCGACGGATAAGAAAATCGAAGTCGGCGACTTTGTCACCATGGACTACGGTGCACTTTGCGACGGCTACCACAGCGATATGACAAGAACCGTGGCCGTAGGCAAGGTGAGCGACGAGCAGAAAAAGGTTTACAATACCGTTCTTGAAGCGCAAAAGGCAGGTCTTGACTTCATAAGACCCGGCGTTTCGGGCAAGGATGCCGACAGGGTTTCGCGCGATATTATAGAAAACGCGGGCTACGGCGAATATTTCGGGCATTCGCTCGGCCACGGCGTGGGAGTGGAAATTCACGAAAAGCCAAATCTTTCGCCTTCGAGTGAATTTATCCTGAAAAAAGGCAATGTGGTAACCGTTGAGCCGGGAATTTACGTTCCGGGCAAATTCGGCGTGAGAATAGAAGACAGTTGCTATCTTAAAGACGGTAAATTCCATACCTTTATGAAAGACGATAAGTCGCTCGTCGTGATAAGCGAAGACGGTAGAATCGAAAGAAAAAAATTGATAAAAAAATAATTTATTTTAGATAAATATTAAGGAGTTACATTTATGGTATACGCAGGAGATTTAAGAAAGGGCGTTACGATCGAGTACGACGGCAAAGTTTGGACGGTCGTCGACTTCCTTCACGTCAAACCGGGTAAGGGCGCGGCATTCGTCAGAACTACGCTTAAAAACGTAGTAGACGGCAAAGTGTTGCAAATCACTTTCAACCCCACCGAAAAGTTTGAAAACGCCGTTATCGAAACCAAGAAGATGACTTATTCGTACAACGACGGCGAATTGTATTATTTCATGGACGAAGACTACAACATGGAACCGCTCAACTACGAGCAGGTCGAAGACGCTCTCAAATGGATTAAAGAGAACGATCCCGTTACCGTCAAGTTCTATAAGGGTAAGGCTTTCTCGGTCGATTGCGATAACTTCGTAGAACTTCTCGTAACCGAATCCGAACCGGGCGTAGCGGGCAATACCGCGACGAACGCCACGAAGAGAGCGAAACTCGAAACGGGCGTTGAAATTCAAGTACCCATGTTCGTCAACGAAGGCGAAACGATCAGAATCGACACCCGTACGGGCGAATACATGGAACGCGTAAAGAAGTAAAATTCGGTTTTTCTGCCCCGTCATCGTTTACGATGACGGGGCTTTTATATAAAGTTTTCGGAAAAAGTCTGCGGAAAGGCGGCTAAGCAAATACGGGCTGCGGTTGGTATTTTTTTCGTCGGTAGTTGATTTATTTGCGATTATATGATACAATATGAGCAATATAAGTAACTATAAATTTAATTTCGGTCGGGAATATAAAGATTATGCGTACAAAAAAGGGAACGAAATCAATCATCGGTATTATATTTGCGTTCGTGTCTATACTTTACGCCTTTACGGGCGCGGTTTTCGCCTTGCGACGGCATAATTCGTCGCGTGGAGGCTTATCCGGCCGGTTCGACGTAAATTTAACGGCGGGTAAGTCAAGCGCGGCGGAGATTGCCGCCATGTCGGAATACGACGGCAGAAAATACGGAATCGTCACGCCCGTTAAAAGTCAGGGCGACACTAATCTGTGCTGGGCATATTCGTCCGTTGCGGCGTCTGAAACGAGTATTCTGAAAACGGGCATAAATTCTACCGCAACGGATAAAAATCTCGATCTTAACCCCGTTGCGGCGGCGTACAGAATTCAGAAAAGACAATCCGATCCGCTTAACAATACAAACGGAGAATGGCTGGCGGGCGATTATACTTCGGCTACCGGCAGTCCTTCTAAAATAGCAACCTTGTTTTCGTGCTGGTGGGGGCCGGTATCCGGCAGCGACGCAACGGTCGATCCGTTTGAAAATTCCCGGTACAGACTTGAAAACGCGATTTTGATTTCCGAATATAAAGACGATTACGAAAAAAGAATCGCGGCGATAAAACTCGCCATCGCCGAATACGGCGCGGTTACTTTTCAATATAACAACGCTCATAATTACGAATATTACAATCCGAAGAACGAAAAAAGCGGCAATTCTTATCCGCACGCCTGTACTTTAATAGGTTGGAACGACGATATTCCCGCAGGTAATTTTATGCCCGGAGGCGCGAGCCGGAACGGCGGCTGGCTGGTTAAAAACAGTTATACCGGTTTACCCGACGGATACCCTTATTTTTATATGTCTTACGACAACACGAGTTCGGTCTGTTACGCCTTTTCGTATGCGAATCGCGAAACTTACGACAGAAATTACTATTACGACGGCGGTATAGACGATTTTTCGCTTCGCAACGACAAAAAGGTCGCCAACGTCTATCGGGCGGCAGGCAGCGAAGTAAGCGGTAAAACGGAGCAGATAAAGGCGGTTAACGTCGGCGTAAACGGCAGCGATTACACTCTCGAAGTCGAAATTTACAAAAATCTCGATTTCGCTT
>USOJ01000182.1 GCA_900556195.1 uncultured Eubacteriales bacterium | reverse complement strand
AAAGATTCGATAATCTGCAAAAGCCAGGCGTATTTTACGTTCGGCAAAGAACCGAGCGAACCTATAAGGTTTACGCCTACGCCCGAAAATAATAAATTTTCTAACATTTTACTCCTGTTTTATCAAAAAACGACTACATTAACCACTTTTTATAGTTGGGGTTTTCCGGAACGGGATCGAACCCGCCTTTGTTTATCCTGTTACATCTTAAAATTCGCCATATAGTAAGCCCCAAAGCCGCAAAAAAGTTGTGTTTTATAAACGCTTCCATCGAATACACGCTGCAAGACGGGGTAAATATACAACCGGCTCTTAAGGGTACGGATATAAATCTTTTATAAAACTTCAACGCCTTTATGCAAAACTTGTTGATAGGGCTTATTTTGTACAACATTTTACGGACGTCAATTTATTATACGCCGAACGGATATCCGACAAAAACTCGTCGTAAGAATATTCGTCGCGTTTCTTTGGCATAAATACTATATAGAGAGGGGTCTCGTAATCTTTGAAAACCTCTCTCGTAGCGGCGCGTAGCAATCTCTTTATTCTGTTTCTCACTACCGCGTGTCCGTGCTTTTTACTTACGGAATAACCTATTTTAAGTTGGTCGCTTTTAATATAAAGCATAGCGAGCGTTTTTAAGTAAACTCTTTTCCCCTTGGAAAAAACTTTATTAAAATCGCTCTCTCTTTTTAATCTGTTAATCAAATCAATAGGTAAGACGTTTACGTCCTTTGTTTCTTCTTCTCTTTAATACCTTTCTGCCTGCGGTGGTAGACATTCTCTTTCTGAATCCGTGTACTTTGTTTCTGGTTTTCTTTTTGGGTTGATAAGTTCTTTTCATGATTTTACTCCTGTATTTTTCCGCGCAAAATTATATTACGCCGATTATTGCTTTTGAAATTATACTTTTTTTATTTACGTTTGTCAACTTTAATATCGTTCTTTTAAGAATTTATTCTTATCGGAAGTACCAAAAATACGTAATCGTCGCCTGCAAAGGGGGTAATTATCGCGGGGGCGATTTCTCCGACGAACTTGAAATTCACGTATTCGTCGGGTGAAGCCTTCAAAGCGTCTACTATGTACTTCGAGTTGAAGTTGATATCGAGGTCTTTGCCTACGCACTTAATCTGTACGTTTTCGTTGACGTTACCCTTTTCGGAATTAGCCTTTATGTTGACGTATTTTTCCCTTATTTCGAGTTTGATAAGGTTTCTCGAATCTTTCGCTACGACCGTCGCTCTTTCAAGACCGCTTATAAGCGCGTTTCTGTTTACCGTAACTTCGGTAATGAATTCGGTCGGGATAATCTGCGAGTAATTTATAAATTCGCCTTCTAACAGTCTGCTTACGAAAACGGTGCTATTTTCTTCCACCATTAAGGAATTATCTTCCGAAACGATAGTGATTTCGCCCTCTTCGTCTTCGAGCATTCTCGAAATTTCGCCGAGCGCGCGGGCGGGAATAATCATTTTGAAATCGCCGCTTGCAGAAATTAAGGGAACTTTCGCAACCGCCATTCTGAAACCGTCGAGCGCGACGCATTTGAGTTCGCCGCCTTTTATCTCGAAAAGACAGCCTTTTAGTATCGGACGGGATTCGTCGGTAGAACACGCGAACACGGTTTTGTTTACCGCGTCTTTATAGCACTTCTGCGAAAGGTTTATCCACTTTTCGCGAAGATTCTTTTTAAGCGACGGATAATCTTCTGCCGAAAGAGCCGAAAGGTAAACTACGCTGTCGCCGTAAACTATTTTTATTCTGTTTGCTTCTTCGAGAAAAAATTCGACTTCGTTCTCGTTTTCGAGTTTTTTGACGAGTTCGGCAAACATTTTACCGGGAACGACTATATCGCCTTCCATAAAAGTTTCGCAAGCGATAGTTTTTTCTATTCCTATTTCCATATCCGTGGCGGTTAGCGTGAGATTATCCCCTCTTACCGAAAGTTTTATACCTTCGAGTATGGGGTTGGTGGTCTTTACGCTGATAGCCTTCGACACTTTCATTACGGCGTTCGATAAATCGTTGCCGTTTACGATCATTTTCATTTTTGCTCCTTTCTGCCTTTCGCCGATTGATAGATATATATTTTTTTTTATTATTCCGTAGAGATAATAATAGGGGATGTCGATTTGTGGAAAACTCTATTTTTAACCGATAAAATTACGCGTTTTATCTGATATTTTCGTATTTAATAAGCGGTGGAAAATCGGTTTATAAAAAACTATAAAAAGGTTGACAAGTAGATAAATCGACCGCTTGTCCACCGCGAGCGTTTTTTATAATCAAATAGATTTTTTCCAATTTACGATTATATTAAAAGTTTTCTCTTATATATTATATATAATAAAGTGCAAAAAAGCAAGAAAAAAAGGGCAGAAAGATTAAAATAAGAAAATAGTGGAAAAGTAGTTGACAATCGCCGTAAAAATGTTAAAATCTTGTTTATGAAAGAATTATTCGAAAAATATAAAATAGAATTGACGGACGAAAAAGAGAAAAAATTCAGAGAATACTCTTCGTTACTCAAAGAATATAACTCGAAATTCAACTTAACTTCTATTTTAAGCGACGAACAGATAGAGATAAAACACTTTCTCGACAGTTGTTTATATGTGGACAAGTTTATCCACAACGCGGATATAATAGAGATAGGTTCGGGCGGAGGTTTTCCGTCGATTCCGAATAAAATTTTAAGAGAAGATCTTAATTTTACATTAGTAGAAGCAACCGAAAAAAAGTGTGAATTTTTGTCCGTGGTAGTTAAGAAATTAAACCTTAAAAACGTCAGGATTATAAACGGTCGAGCGGAAGAACTCGGTAACGATAAAAATTATCGCGAAAAGTTCGATTATTGTATCGCCCGCGCCGTGGCAAGGCTCAACGTTTTATCCGAGTATTGCCTTCCTTTCGTAAAGGTAAACGGAAAATTAGTCGCGTATAAAGGCAACGCCGCCGAAGAAACGGAAGAAGCGAAGTCGGCAATAGACGTTTTAGGAGGAAAAATAACGAACGTATACGAGTTTTCTTTGCCGAACGACGAAGGAAAACGCAATGTTATAGAGATAGAAAAGATAAAAAATACGCCTTCTTTATACCCCCGCGCAAACGGAAAAATAAAAAAGAAACCGTTGTAAACGTATGTATTTGCGAAGAATGAATCTTTTTAACCTGTCATCGCGAGCGTAGCGTGGCGACCCCCGCAATAAATGGCGGAGCGGCTACATAGGCGTTCGTACACCAATCTTCGGGATTGCCACGGTCGCTACGCTCCCTCGCAAAGACAAATTGAAAAGGT
>USOJ01000181.1 GCA_900556195.1 uncultured Eubacteriales bacterium | reverse complement strand
ATACCGACAATCCTAAATTAAATATTGTAAACCACAAGGATTTTATACCAGAGAAATACTTGCCGGTTTTCAATTCTACAGCGATTGAAGTGCATTTGCATAGGATTCCGAATTTAAGCGATAAATTCGTTTATTTTTGTGATGATTGCTATTTGATGAAACCTTGCAATCCCACCGATTTTTTTAAGAAGAATAAACCGGTAGATATGCCGAGGCTTGCGCCCGTTTTACCGGCAAATCACGAAATGTATTTCTACCATTTATATAATGATTATTCCGTATACAGACAATTTTTTGATAAAAAGCGAATGTTATCTTTATTGGGTAAGTACGTAAATTTGAAATACGGCAAGATAGCGTTCAGTAATTTGTCTAATCTAATATCAAAAAATTTATACGTGTTTCCGTTACATTTGCCTAAACCTATATTAAAAGAAACTATGGCAGAATTGTGGGAACGCTATCCGAGGGAATTTGAAGAGACCGCATCTTCGCGATTCCGTCAAATAACGAATAATTCATTGGAAATGGTCAGGGGATACTATCTTATGACCGGTAAATTCTATCCTAAAAGAATAAAGGGTATCGTATTAAGTACAAATAATCCGATGAAAGCGAATTTCACAATCAAAGATTGTTCGTACAAATTGATGTGTTTAAGCGACGTTTCATCGGACAATGATTTCGAATCGGATAAAAAACTCATCAATTCGGCTTTCGATACAGTGTTTCCCGAAAAATGTTCATTTGAAAAATAATGAGAAATTTTCAGAATGTTATATAAAAATCAAATCATTAAAGTTATACAGGCCGCGGGGTTGAGATATTATAAACTCTGCGGCTTTTATCGCGCCTTCCGCAAAAACGGATTTGTCAAGCGCGACGTGTTTAATCGAAAGATACTCTTTTTCTCCGAAAAACGTAACTTCGTGTATTCCCGTAACGCCTCCGCCGCGAAGCGAGTGTACGCCTATTTCGTCAGGCTGCCTTTTTTCTTTTCCGATTCTTCCGTACTTCAAATTCGTTTCTTTATTTAGTGAATTTCGTATCGTCTTAATAATTTGTTTTGCCGTTCCGGACGGGGAGTCGATTTTTTTGTTGTGGTGCGCTTCCGTAATTTCTATATCGTAATCGGATATATATTTTACAATTTCTTCGATTGCTTTTTGCATGGCAAATATTCCGAGCGAAAAGTTGTCCGATTTGAACACGGGTATTATTTCACTTGCGGATAAAATTTGATTTTCCTGCTCGTCGGAATATCCGGTCGTGCCTATTACGATAGGGATTCCGTTTTGGGTTGCGAAGAGTAATAGGGAAGATAAATTAGCGGGGGAAGAAAAATCGATAATCACGTCGCAAAGAGCGCGTATCTCTTCAAAATTTTTATAGACGGGGCAGTCGAATTCACCGACGGGTTTTACGTCTACTCCGCATATAACGGAATGTTTGCATAATTTAGCCTCTTTATAAATTTCATTGCCCATTTTACCGTTTATACCGCTTATAGCAATAATCATTTTAGTTTACCTGCCATTTTTTGATATATTTTTAGTATTGTCTCTTTTACTTCGTTTTTTGCTTCCGTCAGAGGTAATCTTAGCCCGTAACCCTCGTTAAACAGTAGTTTTACCATATATTTTAGAGGAATAGGGTTTACGTCGGATTGTAAAACATTCACCATTTCATTGTAAAATCCGATTTCGCAATAATTTTCAAAACCACTTATATAATCAACGATTTTGCTTGGTATTATGTTTGACGCAACCGATATTGTTCCTTTACCGCCGCGCCGCAAAACGTCAATAAACTTATCGTCAGAGCCGCAATATACTGCAAGTATATCTTTTACGTTATCCAGTACTCCGTTTAACTGTTCGTCGCAACAATTCGCTTCTTTTATTGCAACCACGTTATCTATCTCGGCAAGTTTTCTGTAAACGATAGGTTTCACGTTAAACCCCGTTCTCGTGGGCACGTTATATACGATTATCGGTAAAGAAGTTGATTTTGCCACAGCCGAATAATGCGCGTATAATCCGTCGTCGTTGCACTTGTTGTAATATGGCGTTACCACGAGCAGTCCGTCTGCGCCTGATTCTTCCGCTTCCTGCGAAAATTTAACGGCAGTCGCGGTGCAGTTGCTTCCGCTTCCGACTATTAACGGTATTCGGCCGTTTACTTCTTTCACGCAGAACTTTATAATTTCACGTCTTTCTTCCTCGGTTATCGTTGCTGCTTCTCCCGTCGTTCCGAGTACGACCAAAGCGTTTACATGAGCCGATAATTGTCTGTTAATCAAGCGGGAAAACGCACCGTAATCAACGGATTTATTTATAGGATTAAAGGGTGTGTAAAGGGCGGTGGCGACTCCTTCGAATATCGTTTTTTTCATATATTAAGCCTTATTACGAGAAAAAATTTTCAAATTTCGGACAAACGAAGTAAAATTCGTTTGCATATATTTAGTTTATAGTATATTATATATTCGACAAAATTTATTATGCAGGTAAAATAATGGCAAAAAAAGGCTTTATTGCAAGATTGATAGAAGGTCCTGAAAGATCGGAATCGTACGCGCGTTCTACGCTTCCTACTAACAGGTGGAGTCTCGGCTGGGACGTTTTCAAAACGAATAAAGGCAAATTATTCTGGTTGAATCTTTTGACTTTGTTGTGCGCTTTGCCGCTTATCGCGATTTTCGTATTAAGGTACGTTTATAAAACGGCGCAGGTCGTCGCTTCGCCGATAACCGCCAATCTATCGGGCTATCCCGTCTATCCCGCCACAGTCGGGCTTGAAGCGCAGATTACCTTGTCGATCAACTTCAAATTTTTCCTTATCGCTCTTATCGGTATTCTGTTTCTTGCGATAGGCGTTGCGGGCGGATTTTACGTTATGCGTAACATGGTATGGGCGGAAGGCGTTATGATTGCTTCCGATTTCTGGAAGGGTATCAAGCAAAACTTTTTCACGGTTTTGTTCTCGCTTTTGTTCTATTTCGTGATACTCGCATTGTCGATATTGTCTATAAATATGGCGTCGCTCATGCTCTCGACGGGACAAGGGATAAGGTGGCTGTTGATAATAGCACAGGTTTTGTCTTACGTTATAATCGCTATCGTGTCGATGATGGTTATGTATATGGTTACACTTGGGGTAACTTATAAGATGAGTTTCCTTAAACTTATAAGAAACTCGTTCATACTTTCGATCGCGCTTATTCCCACTAACGTTTTCTTTATTGCGTTCGCCGCGCTTTGGTTCTTTTTGATGTGGCTCGGCAAATCGTTGCCTATTCTGCTTATCATATTCGGCTTTATCGTGCTT
>USOJ01000180.1 GCA_900556195.1 uncultured Eubacteriales bacterium | reverse complement strand
GACAAGAGTAAGCGAAGGTGTGTTTACATGGAATGGATTTTTGTATGCCAAGAACTCCGAAGGAGGTGATACGGAATTCAAATTTATCAATCAACTTATTGCCGGAAATTGGGAAAACTGTTTTGTATTCGATCAAACACAAGAGGGAAATCAGCTCATTACGTTAGGTGAAACGTATACGATTTCTTATTTTACTGCCGGTAACCATGACAATAAGTTTACCGTTCCGTCTGATGGCTATTACAAGTTGACGGTCGATCTCAATGCATTGACTCTGTTGGTAGAACAAGGCGATCCCACTGCTATTGAGGAAGTTTCGGCAGCTGTCAAGCCGGTTGTGACAGTCAGTGGGTCGACTATTCAGGTTCTGACCAATGGCGCTGTTGTCGATGACGTTATGGTGTTCGATTTGTTGGGCAATTGTGTTGCCTCGACAGTAGCGGATTCCGATTGTTCTTTCGATATGGCTCATGGCGGTGTTTATGTTGTTCGGATAAATTGTGGTAACGCTGTATATTCCAATAAAGTAATAGTTAAATAATATCTTTATGTTTTTCACCGGGCTGGGGATTGTCCTCTGCTCGGTGATTTTTTTTGTTCGTTTTTATATCGATGGAAAAAGCCGGGAAACGGAAATTTCCCGAAAAAAATTGTAAAATCGTATGAAGAAATTATTCTCAATTATGCTTGGTCGTTGCTTTGCGCTCGCTTTTCTTTTGTTCTTTTCAGGAAAAAGCTTTGCAGAGAACGATAACTATACTCGTGCGGCCGATACGTTCAAGGCCATTGAAAAACTTTATGGAGTTGAAGATGTTCCTTTATTCAGGGAGACTTATCCCTTTGACAACCATTTGAAAGTTTCCTATCTTTCTAATCAAGAACAGGCCGAGCAACAGAAACTTTATTCCTATCTGTGGCCTTTTTCGGGGAGCCTGTCGGCCGTTACAGCTCTTCTAGAAGTAAAACCGAAGTCCGATTTCCGAAAAGTGTTGACTAAAACGGTTCGTCCCGGACTGGAAATGTATCTCGACACGCGGAGGACTCCGACAGCGTATGCTTCGTATATAAACACGGCTCCGGTTTCCGATAGATTCTATGACGATAATATTTGGATAGGACTCGATTTTACCGACTTGTATTTGTTGACCGGGAAAAAAGAATATCTTACACAAGCCAAGATGGTTTGGCGGTTTATAGAAAGTGGAACCGATGATAAATTGGGATATGGCATATATTGGTGCGAGCAGAAAAAGAACGGGAAAAATACCTGTTCCAATGCTCCGGGTTCGGTGTATGCTTCGAAACTCTTTTTAGCGACCGGCGATAGTTCTTATTTGCAAGCAGGAATTCGATTGTATGAGTGGACGAAAGAAAATCTGCAAGATCCCGCAGACGGTTTATATTTCGATAATAAGAGTTTGAACGGAGAAATCGGTAGGGCGAAGTTTGCTTATAACAGTGGACAAATGATGCAGGCAGCTGCCCTACTCTATCAAATTACCAAACAGAAAAGTTATCTGGAAGATGCACAAAATATAGCAGAAGCGTGTCACAAGCACTTCTTCACTCAGTTCACCTCTCCAGACGGACAAACATTCCAATTACTGAAAAAAGGAAATATTTGGTTCACAGCCGTTATGCTTAGAGGCTTTATTGAACTTTATCAGATAGACCATAACAAGACTTATCTAACCGATTTCCAGAAAAGTCTTGATTACGCATGGCATCATGCCAGAGATGAACGGGGCTTGTTCCAGACAGATTGGAGCGGCACAGATAAAAACGAGAAAAAATGGCTCTTGACACAAGCTGCTTTCATAGAAATGTATGGAAGACTAGGCGGAATCGATTTGCAATAATCACTTTTAATAACCCTCTTAAAAACAATAGAGATATGAAGAAAAGAAATATCGGAATATGTATCATCACGACCACCCTATTAATGGGAGGTCCTGCCAAAGCTACAGAACTTATCCTGGCTAAGGATCATACCAATGTGGTCAATCAAGCAGCTGAAATTGCCGCTTATAAAAGTAATCGTCCACCCGTAAACAAGCGGCTTTTTATTATAAAATCAAAACAAAAATACTAAAACGGTGATATTTGCCGTAAGCGTTTCGCTGACTGTAGGTAATAGAATAAATTCTTGACTAATCGAATAAAACGTAGTATAATCGACTTATTATAAAAATTCGAGTGAAGATATGAAAAACATTTGCGTGTTAGGTTCGGGTGCGTGGGGTACGGCTATATCCTGCGTGCTTGCCGAAAACGGTCATAACGTAAAAATATTCGGCGTCAACGAAAAGGAAATTGCCGATATAAACGATAACAGAACGAATTCGAGATTTTTTGATTTCGACCTGAAATTGCCCGAAAACGTCGTCGCGACGCTCGATTTTGATTTTGCGGCAAAAAATGCCGACGTAATCGTGATAGCCGTTCCGTCGTACGCCATAGAAGATACCGTAAAAAAAACGTTGCCGTATCTGGGTGACGACACGCTCGTCGTAAATCTTGCAAAGGGCTTTGACGAAGCGACTAAAAAAACCGTGGGAGATTGGATAAGAAGCATGTTGCCACTGAAAAATCGCGGCAATACCGTTTCACTTTTAGGTCCGACATTCGCGCTTGAAGTTGCAGAAAAACAATTTACCACTATAACCGCCGCGTCGCATAGCAAATCCGCGTGTAAAAGAGTTCAAAATATATTTTCTACGCCTTATTTCAGAGTTTATACGAACAACGACCCGATAGGGGCGGAATATTGTTCTGCCCTTAAAAACGTCATCGCGATAGCCTGCGGTGTCGCGGACGGTCTCGGTTGTAAAGTAAATACGCGGGCGGCTTTGATTACCCGCGGTTTAGCCGAAATCACTCATTTCGTCAAGCGTTTGGGCGGAAGAGAAAGTACTTGTTACGGCTTGACCGGCGTAGGAGATCTTACTTTGACTTGTTCGAGTAAGACGTCGCGAAATTATACAGCCGGCTACGAGATAGGCAAAACTTCATTTGCGGAATTCAATGCGAGCAACGACAAAACCGTCGAGGGGCTGTTTGCCTGCATAATCGCATACGAGTTAGCAGAAGAATTCGGAATAGCCGCTCCGATCGTCCGCTTCGTGTATTCCGTAACTCACGACGGTAAAGACGTAAAAACCGAGTTTGATAACCTTAAACTTCTCATTATCGGAGAAGAATAAAATAAATATTGCTTAAAAAGCCGACGATTGCGTTATATAACGTAACCGACGGCTTTTTTTCGGTTATCGTTTGACATATACCGAAAAATATAGTATACTTGTATAGAATAATTATAAGAAACGGAAAATTGCGTAATTTTCGGCGATTTTA
>USOJ01000179.1 GCA_900556195.1 uncultured Eubacteriales bacterium | reverse complement strand
CCGTTCCCGGGGGCATATCCACAAACATGTAGTCTACGTCTTTCCAGATTACATCCGTCCAGAACTGCGTCACAACGCCGCTGATTACAGGTCCGCGCCACACAACAGGGTCGGTTTCGTCGGGCAAAATGAGGTTTATGCTCATTACCTGCGTGCCGTTTGCCGTAACGCACGGATTTATACCCTGTTCCGTCACGGTAACTTTTTCGTGCAGTCCGAATGCCTGCAGAATCGACGGTCCCGTCACGTCGGCGTCCAGCACTGCCGTGTTTTTGTCCCTGCGTTGCGCCATTACGGCAAGCAGTGACGTAACAAGCGACTTACCCACGCCGCCCTTACCGCTTACGACGGCTATCATTTTGCCGATACGCGTATCGTTTCTCGGCGTTTCTATAAAATCTTTTTTCTCGCAAGTTTCGCCGCAAGACGAACAATCGTGATTACAATCGCTCATTTTTACTCCTTTATTATCTTTCCGTTTTCGATATAGATATTGTTGAAATTATCGTACCCCGGCACGCAGTCGGGTTCGGTACAAGTTATTATGGTCTGCATTTTTTTAACTCTGCCGATAAGCCTTTCGCGTCGTTTACGGTCGAGTTCGCTCATCGCGTCGTCTAAAATAAGCACGGGATATTCGCCGTAACGCTCTTTGAAAATTTCGGTTTCGGCGAGTTTCAAAGCGATTGCCGCCGTGCGTTGCTGCCCCTGCGAACCGTACACTTTTACGTCCGTTCCGTCCACCTTTATTTTAAGATCGTCTCTGTGCGGACCTATCGAAGTATAGCCGAGTTCGATATCCCTTTCGGCGCGCTCCGAAAGCGCGTTTTTAAGCGCGACCGCGATTTCGTCTTCTTCGCCCGAAAATTTCTCTTCGCCTTCGATTTTTATATTTTCCGCGCCGCCGACGATATCCGAATACGCCTCTTCACAAAGCGGCGATAACCGCTCTATAAAGGCGTTTCTTTCGTAAACTATCTTCGCGCCGTACTTAACCAGACTCTCGTCCCAAATAGGCAGAGTGTCGAGTACGAGTTCTCTGTTTTCGTCTTTCAGAAGAGCGTTTCGCTGCGACAAAATCTTTTTATAGCGTTGAAGCGCGTAGTAGTACGGGCGGGATAATTGCGACAAAGACACGTCCATAAAACGCCGTCTGTCTTCGGGCGCGTCCTGTATAAGCCGAAGTTCGGACGGATTGAAAAACACCGAATTTATATTGCCTAAAAGTTCGCCGCTGCGGGCGATTTTTACGTCGTTTACCCTTACGTCTTTTACGTTGTCCGAATAAAAATCGATATTCACCTTTACCGTGCCGTAAGCCGCTTCGGCAACGCCCTCGACGCTCGCCTTGTCCTGTCCTTTTCGTATAACCTGTTTATCTCTGCCCGCCCGAGGCGAATAGCCCGCGCAAAGGTAGAAAATGGCTTCGGCGGAGTTGGTTTTGCCCTGTGCGTTGCCGCCGCTTACCACGTTTACGCCGTCGGAATACAAAAAGGTTTCGCTTTCGTAATTGCGAAAATTTATTAGTTGAAGTTTTTTGACGTTCATCTGCTTAATTTCTTGATTTTTTCGGGAATTTATTATATTATATAAAATACCACGAAAATAGTAAAGCGTTTTCGACCCCGAAACCGCTTTTTAACCGCAAAAGAGAGGGCTATATGGAAGGCTACGAAATAATCTGGAAACAAACGCTGGTCGAACTGCAAAAAACGGTCAGCCCGATCACCTACTCGACTTACGTCGAGCAATTGAAACCCGTCGACACCGACGGGCGAAAACTCGTGCTCGTAACGCCCTCGAAACTCTTCGCGGCGCAATCGGCTAAAATAGCGGACAAGATTTGCGACGCGCTGAAAGCCGCAGGCACGGGGCTTACGGACGTAAAAATTTACGTGGGAGACAACAAAAACGACTACCTCAATCAACGGGTTTACGAAGTCGAGCGCGAAGAGATAGAGTCTACGCCCTTAAACCCCAAGTATACTTTCGACACTTTCGTCGTAGGCGACAGCAACCGCTATCTTTACGCCGCCGCCAAAGCCGTTGCCGAAAACCCCGGTTCGGGTTATAATCCCCTGTTTATCTACGGCGGAGCGGGGCTGGGGAAAACCCACATAATGCACGCGATTGCAAACTACGTAAAGGCGAACAATCCCCTGATGACCGTAGTTTACGCCACTTGCGAAAAATTCACCAGCGACTTAATTTCGAATATCCGTTCGGGTAAAGCCTACGAAAAAGAGGGTATACTATTCAAAAATCGTTACAGAAACGTAGACGTGCTTTTAATAGACGATATTCAATTCCTTGCGGGCAAGCAAGCCACGCAGGAAGAATTTTTCCACACCTTCAACGAATTATACGGGCAGAACAAGCAAATAGTTCTGACGGCAGACTGCGCCCCGAAGGAGTTGTCTCTCTTATCCGACAGGCTCACTACCCGTTTCGAATGCGGACTTATGGCGCAGGTTCTGCCGCCCGACGTGGAAACGAAAATAGCCATACTCCAGAAGAAAGCCGAAGCGAAGAAGTTTATACTTTCGCTCGACGTGGCGTTGTATCTTGCGGAACTTTCGGACAACGACGTAAGGTCGCTCGAAGGCATGCTCAATAAAGTAATTTTCGCATCCATGCTTCACGAACGCCCGATAACCCTTTCTCTTGCGAAAGACGCTCTCGCCGAGAGTGCGAAAGCGGACGCCCGCGACGAAAATCTTACGCCCGACGACGTTATAAACGCCGTCTGCTCGTTCTTCAAGATTTCAAAAGCCGACCTGCTCGGCAAAAAGAAGAACAAAGAAATAGTCGAGCCGAGGCAGATTTGCGCTTACCTTATGACCGAACTTTTATCTATACCGCTCGTATCGATAGGTCAAGCGCTGGGCGGAAGAGATCACACGACGGTCATTCACGCCCGCGACAAATACGCCGAACTCGTCAAAGACAGCCCCAAAACGGCGACTATCGTCAAAGACGTAAAAAATCTGATATTGAAGAAGTAATCGTATGGTTAAATTTACCGAAGGCGTTTACGACGCCGTAGTCATAGGAGCGGGACACGCGGGTTGCGAAGCCGCGCTCGCTCTCGCCCGCACGGGCAACAAGACGGCGATACTCACCGTAGACCTCGAAAACGTAGCCTTTATGGCGTGCAACCCCTCGATAGGCGGCACGGCGAAAGGACATCTCGTACGCGAACTCGACGCGCTCGGCGGCGAAATGGGACTGCAAGCCGACAACGCCGCAATGCAGATTAAAATGCTCAATCGCGGCAAGGGCGCGGCGGTACAGTCTTTAAGGGCGCAGAACGACAAGTTCCTTTATCACACGCTGATGAAAAAAGTACTCGAAAATACGCCGGGTCTTGCCGTAA
>USOJ01000178.1 GCA_900556195.1 uncultured Eubacteriales bacterium | reverse complement strand
CGCTCGAAACTCTGTTCGTGATAAGATACGCTATCGTGTAGCCTTCGCCCGAAGGTCCGCCGTTCGTAAGCAGTTGCGCGGGCAAAAAGTAAGAGAACGACACCGCTATACCCATCATAAACATAGTGGATATAGTGGGCATCGTAAGCGGAACGATTATCCTCGTAAATTCTTTGGTCATCGTTATTCCGTCTATCTTACCCGCTTCGATTACTTCGGGCGGAATTCTCGCCATAGACCCCGCTACCATGATTACGTTATAGCCGATACCCGACCACAGCGAAAACCAAAGTACCATCATAAAGCAGGTTTTCGGGTCGCCGAACCAGCCGTTTACGGGTATGACCTTGCCCAGCCCCATCGCTTTAAGAAGAGCGTTTACCGGTCCGTAGTTCGTACTGAACATGAACGAGAAAAGCATACACAGCGCGACGGGCATTATAATCGACGGAAGATAGAACACTACCTTGAAAAACTTTTCGCCCCATACCTTTTTATAAAAGTAATACGCGCAAAGCAGAGATATCGGCAGTATCACGAAAGTGTTCCATACGAATATGAGCAAGGAGTTTCTTATGCCGTATCTGTACTGCGGGTGAGCGTCCGCCGAAAAGAAGGACTTCAACACCCTTTCGAAATTTATCCAGCCCACGTTTACGTACTTGCCCTTGCTTATACTCCAGGTCTGAAACGCGAGTTTGATAGAATCGATATTGACGTAGAGAAAGAATACCAGCCAGTTTATAATCGGATAAGCCAAAAAGAGAATTATAAACAGCGTTCTCTGCGTTTTGCCGTTTCTGTATCGGGCTTTTTTACGGAAAACAGCGGTTTGCCCCGCTTCGGCTTCCGTACTCACGCCCGCATTGACGTTTTTATCTGTCATAATTTTATCCCTTTACGGGCACGGCGAAAATCGCGTCGCCCGCTTCGAGTTCGTAGGTAAATTTGCCGTTGTTAAGGTTTACCGTGGTCGCATTGCCGCGATAGTAGATAATCGCCTTATCGGCATTCTTAAAGGTAACCGTTATCTTGTTTTTACGATCGGTGTAACCGGGGTTTTCGTAGTTTAACATATAGAAACCGTCGTAACCCGATTCGTCTTCGAATACGCCTATCGCAAGGTCTCTTTCGCTCTCGATCGATTTGATACGGTCGTGTTTTTCGATAGCGTGTTTTACCGCTTTGAACGACGAACTTACCTTGCCTTCGGAAAGCGTGCCTACGTTGAGCATTATGCCCTGCCAGTCGTAAGACAACAAAACGTGGTCGAAATTCAACACTTCGTGATTGACGGTTTTACTGTCCTGATAGAGTTGCGTAACCGTTCCGTCGCCGCGTATCATCGCGTGAGTAAGATCGGTTTCCGCACCGAGTTCGTAAGGCCACCAATAGGTGAAATGATTGATTCCGTCCGCGCCGAACATGAGCGCGGCGTTTACCATAAATCTTAAATCGTAAATACTCGGCTGACGAATAGCGTTAGTAACGCCCGTCGTACCGATAAACGCGTAGAACGGTATATCGTAAAGTTTGGCGTTTTCGGCGTAGAGTTCGTAGTTACTCAAAAGCCCCGTATACAAAACCGGGCGCGACGCGCTGCCTTTAAGCGGATAATAGTCAACCGAAAGCAGATCGGGCGAAACCCTGTCTATAAAGTTCTGAAAATAATATTCGTAGCCCGACGACGTACCTAAACTACCCGACGAAGAATACGACGGGAAAAGGTTTACGAAATAATTCTTACCCGGGAAGGCTTCGGTGTACACTTTTTTGAGCGCGCCGATGCTGTCGAATTGCTCTACGTTGGGTTCGTCGAAAGCGTGATGACCCAAAAACGCGGGGTGATTATTGTACGAAGCGGTTTTACGCTGTAAATCTTCAGCCGTGGTGTTCGCGTCGTAAATTTCGGGGCGAACGTCGTAATCCATCACGAGCAGTTTTATTCCCGCCGCCTCAGCGTAATCGAGAGCGTTATAAAACTCTTCGGGATAATTCGTCTTTTCTTCGTATACGCATATGCCCACGTTTATGTCGCAGTCCGCCATTTCCCGGTAGCGTTCGAGCGTCTGAAAATCGTAAGTTTCGTCGTACTCCGAAGTGATATGCTTTGGCGGCGGAGGATTCCAACCGCCTATCCACATTACTTTTTCGGTTTCGTACGCCGAATAATCGGGCATACCCGTAGGAATTTTCTTTCCGCTGTTCTGCGTTCCGCCGTTAGAAGCGCAACCCGTAAGCGCGGTTATGCACGCCGCCATAGCGACCGCGAAAATTCTTTTCTTCATAAAATTTCCTCCCTTAAATCTGCGTATTCCAGTACGACCAGTCTTTAACGACGTTATTATAATCGTACTCGATTATCTGCGCCGCCGTCTTACCTTGCGTTGCCATTTCGGTAACCTGTGTATATTGCCAGAAATTCGCGATGCCCGCCGCCATCAGCGCGGAACTGCTTTCGCGATAAAATACGTTGTTGTTCATACGAAGCGACAAAACGCTCTTAGAAAACTCGGAAAGTTGCGACGTATCAGCTTTCGTGTAATCTACTTTGAAAGTACTCGTGGTGTTGGTCTTTTCGAAGAAATCGAGAAGTCCTTTTTCGCTGAAAATGAACGAAACGAATTTCTTCGCCGCGCTCTTGTTTTCGGCGGCTTTGGGTATAACGAGCCATTCGTCGACGTGTCCGTAAATGTTCTTTTCGTTCGTACCGCCCGTTATGGTCGGGGGAGCGATCAACGCCATTTCGAAGCCTTCGGGAACGACTTCCTGTATGCCCGTTTCGAGCCAGGACGCGCTGGGCGTCATCAACGCCTTGCCGTTTGCAAAATCCATCTGCGAATCGGTAAGATTCGCGCCGAGCGAACTTCCGCTGTTTTTAGGCGCGTCCTTACCGCCGATAAGCGACAAAAGCGCGTCTACGGCTTTTTCTCTCGCGGTGGTTTTATATACGGACGGGCTTGCCATTTTCTTGAAAGTTCTGATTTCTTCGATTCCGCCGTAATTAGCCCACCAGGTATTCATGCTGTAATTCCAGTAATAAGCCGCGTTTACGCCCGACCAGGTGAACGGATAAATATCGTCGCCCGTATCCGAGTTCGTATTCTCGGGCAATTTCGAGATTTTATCGATGATATCGAGCATATCGTCCATAGTTTCGGGGATTTTCCAATTATGTTCATCGAAAAAGCCCTTGTTGACGACTATACCTGTCATATATTCGGAAAACGGAACGGAATAATATTCGCCGTTATATTTGATATTGTCTTTGATTTCGTCGTTAAGCGCGCTTTCGAGCGTCATGCCGTTACCGAAAGACGAAGAATACACGCCACCGAGCGGTTCGAGCCAGCCTTTGGAAGCGTATTTTCTCCAACTCATGGGCGCGACCATGATATCGGGCACTTGCCCCGTACTTAAAAGGTTTTCAATCGAC
>USOJ01000177.1 GCA_900556195.1 uncultured Eubacteriales bacterium | reverse complement strand
GCCGCTCGCCGTATTATACCCGCCGAGATCTCTCACGTTATGAATTCCGTCTATTTTCATAACTCTCGGACCTTTGTCAATCGTAGAAAAGTTAATCGTGTTCGATTCTTTTTCGCCGTATTCGGTCGTAACGACGACTTTAAGATAATACGTCGTCGCCTTTTTCAGATTATATATCGCGCAGGACGTCGCTCCGCTTTCCGCGTTTACGCTTATCGCGCCGCTAAAATCGGCGTTTTCGGAATAAACGACCTTGCACGCCGAGGCGTTTTCGAAGGTGTTTCTCCAACGAACGTTATAGCCCTGTATTCCGTCGTTCGTTTCGCCCGCGTAATCGGATATATCGGCGTTTTCTGCGGAAAGGTATTGCATGGCGGTCGACGTAAATTGAGCGGCGTTAGGCATATTGAATACCTTTATCGCAGGCGCGTCTTTTTCTTCGTAATCGGAGCAACCGACGCGGGTACAACGACGAACGAGTTTACCGTTTTCTTCAGTCCATTCTCCGTAAACGTGTCCGAGTTTCGTCGCTCCGTCTTTCTCTTCGGTTTTAACGCAGCCGTCTCTCTTGCATTTACGTTCTAAAATCTGCGGATTTTCGCAGGTTGCGGGCGTTTTTTCGCACCACTCGCCGAAATTATGACCGAGCGGCGATAAATTTTCGGTTTTCGTCTTGCCGCATTTCGTACATTTTTCCACCGTCTTTCCTCCGTTTTCGCAAGTCGCGGCGACGCTTGCCGTTTCGTCCGTCACATAATTATGCGAGCATTCTGTTTTACCTTTACAAGCCGTTACAGAGAAAATCACCGCGAGAACCATCGACGTCGCTATCGTCCTGATTTTTCCGTTTTTCACGTCTTACCTCCGATTATCGAAATCATCTCTATTATAACTCAAATTATCACATTGCGGAAGTTACTACGTTCGCCAAAATTTGCTCTGTATTTGTTTTTTTGGGTTCTTTTTCTTGACCGCGATAAAAATAATTGTTATAATCTCGTTATGGATAACGAAAATAAAATCGAAGAATTATTAAAGCCGCTGCCGATACCGTTTACGACGCAACTGACGGAATCGAGCGACGAATTCAGACATTCGCACGGTTTTTTCGAATGTTTTTACGTTACCGAAGGTTCGATTTATCACGAATGTAACGGCAAAAACGAAACTCTGACCGAGGGCGACGCAGGCATAATCTGCCCCGGCGTTTATCACAGATTCAGACGGGATAAGTCGTGTATTCACCGCGATTTGCTTATTTCTAACGAACTTATGAAAAGCGTATGCCTATTTCTGGACGAGCATTTGTACGCCGACATCTTAAAAAAGAAATTTATTCGTTTTAAGTTGCAGCCGAGCGAGATTCTATCTTACGAAAAACAAATAGCAAAATTTTTGTCTTACTACGACGTAAATTTAAGGCATATTCATGAAAAATTATTGACGGCTTCGGTACTCAATCAACTTTTATTCGGCGAAAAAGACGAAGAATTGCCGTCTAACGACTTCAAATCGAGATGTATATTCGTCATAAACACGTCGTTCGCCCGACCCGACGCAATGCAGAAGATTACGAACGAACTTAGTTTCAACCAGGCGTATCTTTGCAAGCGGTTCAAAAGCGTTTTTAACGTAACCTTAACCGACTATATAAACGATTTAAGAATAAAACACGCGGCTTACCTTCTGCAGACCACCGACTATACGCAGCAAAAAATCTGCGAATCGATAGGTTTCGAAAGCGGATCTTATTTCAACAAATTGTTCAAACGCAAGTACGGCGTAACCCCCGCAAGATTCAAACGCCAGTCAAGCCCTCATATCTGATTACGGTTGACGCTTGCCGTCGCCCATATCCGAAAATCACTCTTCGATGCCGCTCTCACGCAATATATGTAACGGTTAATTATAACGTATTAGTATGATTTTGTAACGTTTTACGGCTTAACTATCGACTGACTATAATTCAAATTCGTAGCGTTTTCAATCGTAACTTGTAACAATAAATACCGTTTTTGTAACAATCGACGGACTTTTCGAAACGCCTCGGTTTTATCGGCGTTTTTGTCGTTTTTTGCTTGACAATTAAATATATTGATATATAATATTGATATTATGGCTAAAACGAACGAAATAAAATTATCCGAACACTTTACCTATAAAAAATTGTTCAAATTCGTACTTCCGTCGATAATAATGATGATATGCACGTCGATTTACAGCGTAATCGACGGACTTTTCATATCCAACTTCGTAGGTTATACTCCTTTTGCCGCAATTAACGTAATATGGCCGTTCATTATGATACTCGGCGGTATGGGTTTCATGATCGGAACGGGCGGCTCGGCGCTGGTTGCAAAAACGCTCGGCGAAGGCGACAACGATAAAGCCAACCGATATTTTACGATTCTTATCGTGTTTACCGTTATTTTAGGCATCGTATTAGCGGCTGTCGGAATGACGTTTACCCGCCCTATTGCCCGCCTTTTGGGGGCAAACGAAGAACTTATAGACCACGCAGAAATTTACGGAAGAACCGTTATCGGATTCGTCGTGTTTTTCATGCTGCAAAACGTATTTCAAAGTTTTCTTGCGGCTGCAGGCAAACCCCGAATCGGGTTACTCGTTACGGTAATAGCGGGTCTTACGAACGCTTTTTTCGACTGGCTTTTTATTGCCGTTCTGAAATTCGAACTCGTCGGAGCGGGCGTCGCAACGGGACTGGGACAAATAGTCGGCGGAATCGCACCTTTAATCTATTTTTGCAGAAAAAACAGCAGTCTTCTCAGGCTCAGACGAGCAAAACTCGAACTGTCGCCCATACTGAAATCATGCGCCAACGGATCTTCCGAACTGCTTACGACCGTCGCCTCGTCGATTGTGGGAATTATTTATAATCTGCAATTGATGGCGTATAAAGGCAAAAACGGCGTTTCCGCTTACGGCGTATTGATGTATACGCAACTCGTTTTTCTTGCAATCGAAATAGGTTATTCGATAGGCAGCGCGCCGATTATCAGTTACAATTACGGAGCAAAAAACACCGACGAACTGAAAAACGTATTCAAAAAGAGTATGATTATATTAAACGTATCGGGAATTTGTTTATCCGCCCTTGCGCAGGCGTTGGCTGTGCCTATGGCTAGGATTTTCGTAAGAAACGACCCCGATCTTTTTAATCTTACGGTTCACGCGTTCAGATTGTTCTCTTTCGGATTTGCTTTTTCAGGAATAACGATATTTGCTTCGGGATTTTTTACCGCCCTGAACAACGGCTTGATTTCGGCAATATTGTCTTTCGCAAGATCGATCGTATTCCAGATAACTCCCGTTTTGGTTTTGCCTTTACTTTTAGGGGTAGACGGCATCTGGTATTCGTTCCTTACCACGGAAGCGTGCGCTTTCGTCGTATGCGTATCGTTTTTCCTTGCCGAAAAGAAAC
>USOJ01000176.1 GCA_900556195.1 uncultured Eubacteriales bacterium | reverse complement strand
ACCGTATTTTTTATTTTTATCCGTACATTCGTTCAAAATTTTTACTATTTCTCCGTCATAATAAGTTAAAAAGGCTCTTTCGGCATTCTCGTTATTTCTTCCGACTTCATCTAAATAATCTTTTACCGTTTTTACCTGTATCTCGTCGAGATATTTCGGTATAAATATCTCTTCGTTTTCGCAAAAAGCGGATTTGACGGTTTTTTCAAAGTCCGTAAAACCGTAATTTCTCGTTGCAAGCGTTTTTACGCTTTCTCTTTTGTACTCGAGATTAGAAATCAGATTTCTGTTGAAGTTTGCAAAAGCGGCAAAATACTTTTTTGACTGTAAATACTTGTCCGTCGCCTTTTTACCTATAAAAGAACCCAAAACGAGGAATATTACGCCGAATACTATTTTCATATCTTTTTTAGTTCCCGATCGTATACGCCGACTACTTCAAAGTTTTTAAGTTTAACGAAAACGTCAAACGTAAAACGTTGCATAATTTCGTAATTTATAAGTATTTTTCGCAAATCGTCAATAGAATCGCAATGCGTTGAAGCAATTACCTTTACCCCGCTTACCCCGCAATAAACCACCGATAAAAAATCGTTTTTATAAGTAAGTTCATCGCAAATAACGACGTCGGGATTGAGCGTTCTTACCGCGCAGCCAAAGCCGAAAGCCTTGTCGGCATATTTAATAACGTCATACGTATTTCCGAGTTCCGCGCTATCTATTGCAAATTCGTTGCGTTCGTCTATATATAACACGTTCAGAGACAAATTTTCGGCGCAGTTTCTACCCAAATCTCTTATAAACGTCGTCTTGCCTTGAAAAGGCGGAGAAAACACCAGACACGATTTAGCCGTTCCATTGAAATACGCGTTGAAAAAGTTATCCGAACACCCCTTTACTCCTCGCGGAAATCTTACACATAACGAAGTAAAATTTTTCAGACTCGTTATTTGTCCCGACGCGTTTTTAACGCATTCGCCGCAAATCCCGACCCTTTCGCCGTCTTTTGAAGTAATATATCCGTTTTTAAGCGCATATTCGACCGAATATAGCGAATAATCGCAAAGTCTCATAACGCACTCTTCTATCTGTTCTTTCGTCATAACGTTCGAAAGTAACTTGCGTTTTATAAGTCCCTTTTCATTATAGACGACCATAACGGGCATGTCCGTTCTCAGACGAACTTCACACAATCGTTCGTATTCGGATAAAATTTTAGATTGCAAAAAGGCAGGTAAAAAGTCAAGCATATTATTCCGTCGATATATTATACTTACGACTCGTCCGTTTTAGAACGAAAAAAACGCCGCCACTAAAAGTGGCGGCGCGACAAACTACCGTTTATAAATACGCTTCGAGACGATATATAGGTTTACCGAGAGAAACGAACATATCTTCGTATTCGGTCGTAACGTTATCCGGATAATCGTCGGCGTGTAAATCAAGAGAAACGTTTTTAATTTTATATCCGTTTTCCGAAAAAGATTGTAAAGAAAATTCGAAAAATTTGCGGTTATCCGTCTTAAAATGAATTTCGCCGTTGTCGGTCAACAATTTTTTGTATATTTCAAGATACCTGTAATACGTCAACCTTCGGTTGCGATAGGTATATTTCGGATACGGACAAGAAAAATTCAAGAAGATTCGATCTACGCAATGCTCCGATAAATAATAAAGCAGATTTTCGACCGCGCAATTCATAAAAGCGAGATTTGTCGGATTTTCAATCATTGCTCTTTCGCAAGGCTCGACTATAACGTTGCCTATCTTTTCGACTGCAATTAAGTTGATTTTCGGATGTTTCAACGCCGTTTCAAAGGCAAATTTACCCTTTCCCGCCCCTAATTCAAGCCATAAAGGCGAATAGTTCCCGAAAACGGAAGATATATCGAACAGATTATATCTCTTCTCTTGCGGTAACGAATAAAAATTCAACGGTTCTCTTATCAACAGATGCCCGTCGAGATTATCCATTCTTTCGTCCAGATTGGACTTCTTTCTCATTCTCATAAGAGAGATTATAATCGCATAACGTATTCGTTGTCAACGAAATTACAGTTCGGTTTTGAATTGTTTTATAATTTTGTTCTCTATTCTCGAAATTTGTACCTGCGAAACACCTAACGCTTCCGCGATTTCGCTCTGCGTATTATCGCGATAGTATCGCATTATTATTACTTTTTTCTCTCTTTCAGGTAATTTTTCTATAAGACTTTTCAGCAGAATTTTATCGACCATATCGTCTTCTTTTTCGGGCGAAGGAATTTTGTCTATAAGTTCTACGCCCTTTTCTCCACTGCCGTCGTCGACGCTTTCATGTAAAGACAGCGGCATTTTCGTACTATCAAGAGCAAGTACTACGTCTTCGCGCTCCATATTAAGCGCGGCGCAGATTTCGTCAAGTGTCGGGGGTTTACCGCCGCTCGCGCTTCTTTCCTGAACGTATCTGTTGATCGTTTGAGCCTGCGATTTTATGATTCTCGATATCTTTATCGTTCCATCGTCGCGTAAAAATCTCTTGATTTCTCCTATAATCATCGGCACGGCGTAAGTCGAAAAAACGACGCCGAATTTTTCGTCGAAGTTTTTTATCGCTTTCAGAAATCCGACGCAACCGAGTTGATACAAATCGTCGTACTCTACGCCTTTACCGATAAATCTTTTTACTATGCTTTTGATAAGCAACACGTTATTATTCATTAGCGTTTCTTTTGCGCCGACGTCCCCCTCTTTGGCTTTTCGTAAGTAAAATAAGGTCTGTTCAGCGTTAAGCATTCGTTGCTCCTTATTTAGGCATAAATAAACCGATAAATATAATTTAACGGTTATTCGAAGCCCCGATTACCTTTTTCATATCGACTATCGTCCCGCGATTCGGTTCGGAAATAACTTTAACTTCGTCCATAAAAGTCCTGATTATCGTGAAACCCATACCGGATCTTTCTTCGTCCGGTTTACTCGTAAAAAACGGCTTTAACGCTTCTTCGAGATTACTAATACCTACGCCTTTATCCGAAACGACGATATGTATTTCGTTATCATTTATTTCGGCGGTCATACCAACCTCCCCCACCGTATCGGGGTAGCCGTGTACGATTGCGTTCGTAACCGCTTCGCTTACCGCTGTTTTTACATCCGACAACTCGCTTACGCTGGGGTTGAGCGACATTAAAAAAGACGCTATAACGTTTCTCGCAAAGCCTTCGTTTTCGGAAACAGAATCGAATCTGACGTTCATTTTATTTACCATAATAAATTCTCCGTTAAATAATTTTAGGCATTACGTCGTACAGCCCCGATATTTGCAGAATTTTATTTACCGTAAAACTTGGTCTGCTAATATAAGCCTTACTACCTATTTTTTTAATCTTTTTATATCTGCCGAGTAACACGCCTATACCCGTACTGTCCATAAACGACAAATTTGCAAAGTCGAATATAACGTTTTTCGAAAGCGCGTTGTCTTCGATAATTTTATCAATCTCCCGCCGCGCCTTCTCCGCCGTATATTCGTC
>USOJ01000175.1 GCA_900556195.1 uncultured Eubacteriales bacterium | reverse complement strand
TAAACGATATCAAACGCCTAACTCTCGTATTTAGTATTATACCGGAAAACAAACCCGTTGTCAAGCAAATACGAACAAATGTTCTTATTTTTTATACTGTCCACAAAAACTGTGGAGAAAATCGTCAACAAAATTATGTTTAACGTATACAATATTGTTGACAAGATAAAAGTTTTGTGATATAATATCAAATGTAATTTAATCGGAGGTAGAAGTTATGCTTACCGAGTTCGGCAAAGTAATGAGGATCATCAGAATAAACACGGGCGACAGTATGCGCGATATGGCTGCAAAAATAGGTATGAGCGCGACGTACTTGTCGGCAATCGAAACGGGGAAACGAAATATTCCCGCGAATATGGAAGAGTTGTTATTTACAAATTATAATTTTTCCGATAAAGACAAAAAGAAAATCAAAGACTCGATAGAAAAGTCGGCTTCGCACGTTAAGATTGACCTTACGGAAATGGCGGATAAAAAGAAAAAACTCATTTATTCGATATCCAAAGGCGATTTTGACGAAGAAACGCTTGATAAACTTTGCGAGATAATCAAAAACAAGGAGAAAGAGGGGAAATGAAAGAATTAGTATATAAGCCTATGAACACGGGCGACGGCGTAATTGTTCAATACACGGATAGTTTCATACTCGATAAAGGTATGAAAATTTCCGTACCGAACCAATATATCGCCGTCGTTTTTGATAACGAAAAAATAAGTTTCAGAGTCGAACCTTGCGTGGGTAAAGTAATTTTCAAGGAATACGGCAAGAACTTTCTCGGTCATACGATGAAAATCGCGTTTATTCACGTTACTGCGATACCCGAAATGCCGTGGGGATTCGGCAATATTCAGGTAAACAACGAAAGACTGAAAGAAGCCTACCGCGTAGGCGCGAACGGCGCGTTCCAAATAAAAATTACCGATTTCACTAAACTTATGAGCGCGTTTTCGGGCGACGGCGAAATAACCGTGGACGACGTTAAAGAAAAAGTCCTGTCGCTTATAAAAACGATAGGCGTCGAACTCGTCGGCGCGTGTTTTGCCAATACCGGCGTATCTGTGTTCGAGATAAGTTCGCTCGTCGGTAAAATTCGTGAAGATTTGTTTGAAAAACTTTCAAAAGAGAGCAAACTCGCCGATATGGGTATTAAGATCGCCAATCTTACCGTAGCGGGCGTTCACGTCAACGAAGAAGACCTTGAGCTTATTCGCGACAGAATAAACGGAAGCGAAGATACGGAAAGCGATGGCGGAATGTGATAAAGTATGCACTCATCTGCATTTGCCATTGCAGTCGGGAAGCACGGAAATCTTAAAGAAAATGTCCGAAGAAATTGCGGCGGCAGAAGCGCGCAGTAAGGACGCGAGCGAAAGAAAGATTACCGAGCAGATTGAAAATAATCGCCGCGCGACCGTTTCGACGGTAATGCAATACATAAACGAACAACTCGACGAATTCGGTAAAAGTTTGTCTTCCCAACTCGACGAAAAAATTCAGGAAATGTTGCCGCTCCGCGACGGTGCGCAGGAATCAACGGTTGATTCTTTAACTCTCACGGCTGAAAACATTATATCAAACGCAACAACCGACGACGATTACGTTCCCGCGGCGGCGATGATTTACTCTAACGTGGAAGACAATCTTATACATAAATTCGGGCTTATGCACGAAAACGAAAAATTCTTGATTGATTTCCGCGATTATATGAAGATAGTCGAGCGCGCGAGAATAGGCAATCGTTATCTGCTTAAAAAGCGTAACGAAAACGGCTCGTTTACGACGTTTATGCCGCGTGTGTATAAAGAAAACGACAACGGCGAACCGTCGGTGGTTGAATCCTTGCCGATTGTGAGATTTATGCAAGCCGGGCTTAATGCCGAAAACGCATGGTATGCTTCCGAAATATGGACTACGCTTAACCGTATAAGACATAAATCGGACGAAAACAAAGCAAAACTCAACGCTTTCTTTACAAAAGAAGGGACTACGCAAAAAGAATATTTACTGTCCGCGCTCAAATTCTATAAAGAGAACGGCTTATACACAAAGGATTGATGAGGAGATCGGTTATGAAAAAATATACGCCTTCGGTAAAAAACAATAATCAGGTAAAAGACGAACTTATGCAGGAAATGAAAGCGTTCCTGTATAGAATCGAAAAGGGCAAGTACGGTAAAAATCTCGACAAGGATACCGTTAAGGAAGTTTACGATTCTTTGGCTAACGCTGCGGACGGACTTAGCGGAATTATCTTCACGGGCGACGAAGATTTGACTATGGCGAGCGACAAAATCGGGTCGTGCCTTGTAAACGTAAAAAAGGCTCTCGAACAAGATTATAGCAACCGTCTTGTCGAAGCAGCGGATGATTTACTGTATTATCTCGATTCGTTCAAAGCAATCGCCGACGGCGAAATCGATTATATCGACGAAGAAGAAATTAAGGCGAAAAAACTTTCCTGGTCGAAGCGTAGATTGTATGCTCGTCTTGACGAATTGAAGGAAATAAAGACGACCTTCGAGCAGCAGGAAAAACGTCTTGAAAAGGAAATCAAAGGTCTTGAAAACGACCTTTCCGAACTCGACGAAAAAATGCTCAATGAAGACAACGAACGCTTGATAAACGACTTATACCGCAAGATTTCGGCATTGAAGAGTAAACTTGATATGCTCAACGTAAGGCGTAGCAACTACTCCGCGTGCTTTAATATTCTCGATATAATTTACGCCAACGCGAGCGAGATTTTAACGGCAAGTCAGTTCAGCGTGGAAGAAGCGTCCAAGGCAAAAGTTTTGCTTAATATAGGCAAACTCAAAGCCGTTGTCAACGAACCGGATAAGGCAATCGCTATACTTAAAGTTATGGATAAAGACATTAAGGCTATATCCGAAAAAGTCAAGAGTATGGACGAAAAGGTGTTCGGCTTGGATACGAAACAAACGAGCGTAACCGACAGTGCGCTTGCGTATAAAGAAGAACTTATGCGTAAAAAACGTGAGAAAGAATTTAACGGCGAAAATCTTGACGAACTTGAAAGAGGCAAAGTCGCTTCGACGAAAAAAGTAGGGGAGGATAAATAAAATGGCATTTTTCAAAACGAAACAAGAAAAGGAAATAATGGCTCAGATGGCTCGCGACGAGCAACTCGAAGTGTTCAACGACCAGATTAAAACTTTGCAAACCAAGCGTGAGGAATACGCTCGTATTGCCGCAGAAGCGGAAATTAACGGCGATACGGGAACGTATGAAGTTGCTTGCAACGCTTTAATCGAACTTAACGACGTTATTTCGAGTTTAATGCAGACGAAAGCCAACTTCGATATTATAAACGTATCTAATTCTATCGCCGTAAGTATGGCGACGGCTATGAATGCGCTCGACGCTATGGCGAGCAATAAAGCCCACCTGCCCGATATCCGCAAAATTCAGAAAGCGAATGCGAAAGTCGCAAAATATATGCGCACTATCAAAATTTCGCAAAAGGCTATGGCAGGCGCGATGCGTACTTCTAACCCCGCGAACAAAGCAAGAAGTCAAGCCGAAATGG
>USOJ01000174.1 GCA_900556195.1 uncultured Eubacteriales bacterium | reverse complement strand
GAAATCCGTACCATAATAAGCGCGCTCGGCACGGGCATAGGCGCGGACTTCAATATCGCGAATCTCAATTACGATAAAGTAATCATTCTTTCCGACGCCGATCAGGACGGCGCGCACATAAGGGCGATACTCCTTACTTTCTTCTTCCGTTATATGAAAGAGTTGGTGCAGGAAGGACACGTTTATATCGGTATGCCGCCGCTTTATAAAGTTTATAAAAAAGATATTATCGAGTATGCTTACGACGATAACGAACTTCAGAAAGCAATCGATAAAGTGGGCAGGGGCTATCAGTTGCAGCGTTATAAAGGTCTGGGCGAAATGAACCCCGAACAACTCTGGGATACGACTATGGACCCGAAAAAGCGTATGCTGATGCAGGTTACCATAGAAGACGCCGCCGAAGCCGAAAAACTTATAACCACGCTCATGGGCGACGACATCGACAGCCGTAAGGCGTATATATCCGAACACGCCGATTTCAATAAAGAAGACACCTTCATCGACAGGGTAAACGTATAACGGAGGGCAGAGAAAATGGAAGATAAAAACAATATAATCACAAGCCCGTTGGAGGACGTGTTACATAACTCGATGATACCGTACGCCGAGTACGTTATTCTGGACAGAGCGCTTCCGAGAGTAGAAGACGGATTAAAACCCGTACAAAGACGTATACTTTACTCGATGTACGAGCAGGCAATGTTCCCCGATAAGGGCTATAAAAAGTCCGCAAGGGTAGTCGGCGACTGTCTGGCGAAATACCACCCGCACGGCGACACTTCGGTTTACGACGCAATGGTAAGGCTCGCGCAGCCATTCAATATGCGTATGACGCTCGTAGACGGACACGGTAACTTCGGCTCGGTCGACGGCGACAGCGCGGCGGCGATGAGGTATACCGAAGTAAAACTTCAACCTCTCGCTCTCGAACTTTTGGACGGTATCGACAAAGATACGGTAGACTGGTCGCTTAACTTCGACGACTCGTTGAAAGAACCCGACACTCTTCCGGGGCGTTTCCCGAACCTGCTCGTAAACGGGGCGACGGGTATAGCGGTCGGTCTTGCGACGAATATACCCACTCATAACTTAGCCGAAACAATCGACGGCGTAGTCGCTTATCTCGATAATCCGAAGATCACGCTCGACGAAATGATGAAGATTATTCCCGGACCCGACTTTCCGACGGGCGGATACATAATTGCGGGCGAAGAACTCAGAAACGCCTACGCCACGGGTAAGGGGAAAATTCAACTCCGCGCAAGAATCAACGTGGAAGATGCCGACAACGGCAAAAAAAATATAGTAATAACCGAAATACCCTATCAGGTAAATAAGGCTCAACTTCTGCGTAAGATAGCCGATTTGCAGGAAGAAAACAAAGACGCGCTCGGAGGAATAGCCGCTATCGCGGACGAATCGGACAGATCGGGTATGCGTGCCGTCATAAAACTCAAAAAAGACGCAGACCCCGCTCCGATTATCAAATTCTTGCTTAAATACACGCAATTGCAGTGTTCTTTCGGTATTAACATGGTCGCTATTGCCGACGGCAAACCCAAACTCATGGGCTTGCTCGATATGATAGGCTATTACGTGGACTATCAGATCAAAGTCGTGCTTCGCAGAACGAAATACGACCTTAACAAAGCAAAAGAACGCGCTCATATTTTAGAGGGCTTGATAATAGCGGTAAACAATATCGACGAAGTTATCAGAATAATCAAGACTTCGCCCGATACGCCTACCGCCAAGCAAAACCTTAAAAACGCGTTTTCGCTTTCGGATAAACAGGCGCAGGCTATTCTCGATTTAAGACTTGCGAGAATCACCAAACTCGAAGTGTTCAACTTAAAAGACGAACTCGACGCGCTTCATAAACTCATCGCCGAATTGCAGGCGATAGTCGACAGCAAAAAATTGCAGAAATCTATCGTCAAAAAAGAAATTCTCGTCATTAAAAAGAAATATCGCGACGAGCGTAAAACCGAAATCGTTTCGGTCGAAGACGATATATCTTTCACAGCCAAAGCATCAAGCAAAAATAAAGAAACATATATCGTAGGCGTAAATTACAACGGCGCGGTAAGAAAAGTCAAAATGTCGTCGTATAAACGTTCGGCAGCAAGTTTAACGCCGAGAAAATCCGAACTCATGCGCTTTAAGGTCGAAGCCGACGACGATACGCTTATTTATACCTTTACCGATAAGGGTAATTGCTACCGCATCGACGCCGAGAGTATTCCCGACGGCGGCGGATCTTCGGGCGGCGTAAAATTTGATACGCTTGCCAAAGATATTCTCGCGAAAGAAGTTCCCGTGGCGATGTTCGCCGTTCGCGGTACGGACGTTCCGCAGGGCAGACTTTACTTCTTCACGAAGCAAGGCGTGGTAAAACTCACTCCGTGGTCGGAATACGCGGTCGCGAAGAGTTCTTTCGTCGCGATGAAACTCAAAGACGGCGACGCCGTTTTAGACGTTCAGCAAGAAATTCCGAACGCAGACTTTATGTTCGTAACCAAAACGGGTATGGGGCTTAATTGTTCCGATACGTTCAGCGAATATAAACGTATGTCGGGCGGCATACAGGGCGTAGACCTTTACGACGACGATGAAGTCGTACAGGTAACGCAGATAGATAAAGAAAAAGACTACGACCTCGTAGTGGCAACGGGGCTCGGTACGTTCAAGCGCGTATACCTTTCCACGGTCAATAAACTTCCGAGAAACAGAAAGGGCGTTAAAATCGCCGACGTGAGCGATTCCGAACTGCTTCTCGGCGAACCCGTACTCAAAGGCGAAAAGATATATCTTCTCATCGAAGATACCGACGGCAATACCCTTTACGCCGATTCTTCGCAGTTTGCGATAGAAAGCAGAACGACCAAAGGCAAACCCGTCGCGGCGCTCGGTATATTCGCCGCGAAAGGGGTGTGTTCCTTTCGCCTCAACGACAAGAAATAACGTTTCGGCTTCCGCTCGTCCGATAGATGCAGATATATCAGACGAGCGACCTAAAGCCGAAACGGCAGAGAGGAAAGAAGAAAAGTCCGTCGACCCGTTCGCAAAAATAAAGACGGAATGCGAAAAAATCGTAAACGAGATTAGTAATCGAGTTTCGGAAGCATACTTAAACGTGTCGAAGGTTACTAACGTCGGTAATTCTCCGTCGATATTCACCGCCGACTATAACGCGTTTTTACGTAAAGGCTTGTCGCTTATATCCGACGGCGACGAAAAAGCCGAAGAATTTGCGGTAAATCTCGTCGGCGGCGTCGTTGCGGGCGACGGAATGCCCGTCAGCGTAAAACTTCTGGCAGTCGCGGATAAAAAATTCGGAGGCGACCTTCTGAACGAAGTCGCCGCAAAAACCGAAGAGTTATTCACGCTATTTTCGTCCGCCTTGCGTACGATCGGCAAATATCCCGCAGATTATTCGGCTATTCTCGCCCTATTAAAATCTTTGTAATAATGCGGTACGGGTCAGTGTACCGTCATTCTGAGGCGAAGCCGAAGCCCCCTCGGCAGGTCGCCCCCTCTCCGCCACGCTACGCGTGCCAC
>USOJ01000173.1 GCA_900556195.1 uncultured Eubacteriales bacterium | reverse complement strand
CCCCCGCCGCTTTTATATATCTGTCGGATATCGCTTTCAGCGACAATTCGGTAGAAAAAATCTTACTCTTCTCGTCTGGGAAGAAGTCCGTCGCGTCGATGGGGTTCATTCCGAAAAAGCCGAACTCGCCCGCCATGCCGTGTTCGCCGCTGAAAACTTTCCTGTTGAATACGAATCCTCCGCCGACGCCTTCGTCAATATATAAAAAGATAAAATCGTCGGGCGTAGAAGTCTTTTCGAGCGCGGACTGCATTGCCGCAGGCATGTCGTTTTGCATGACGACGGGTACTGAAAGCCTGCTTTCGAGATACGCCGCGAAGCGTTCGCCGTAAAACTCTCTGAACTTTTCCGCGAACACGAATTCGTCTTTTTTGCTGTTGTATTTACCCGCGAACACGAACACGACGTGATTCAATTTTTTTCTGAACTTTTTAAGGTCGTTTATCGCAGAATCTATCACGTCGCGTTTTACGACGTAACCCGTTTCGTATTCCTTTTTATATATACGCTCGCCGACGTAGTCGTTTACGGTTACGGTTAAAACGTCGCTGTGCGCCAATACGACCGCGAAATAACCGTATGCGGGATTAGGCGTAATCATTTCGGCGCGCCGCCCCGCCGTCGTGGACGGTAATTGAGTTCTTAAAACCATGCCCGATTCGGTCATTGCGGATACTATCTTAAAAACCGCGGCGTTAGAAAGCCCCGTAATCTCTTCGAGTTCGGCGAAAGTTTTACCGCCGTTTCTTATCGTTCTCATAACCGCTTTTATATTCGACGCGCGGATATATTCTTGTCTTCTCCCGATCTGAGCCATAAACTCCCCGATAAATTTGTATTAAGTAAATTTTAACTTAATCGCCCCCAAAAGTCAAGGATATTACCGAAACTCGGCAAATAAAGCCCCGCCTAAAACCCGACGACTCTTGCCGATAATAACTCTCCTATACTACAAAACCCGAAACAATATCCGTTTTAGGCTTGACGCGCTCCGGCGCAGGTAAAAAAACGAACTCCGACGTAATATCGGAGTTCGTTTTTTTATTTGGTTGATTAGCCGCAAGTGATTGCGTTATTTAATCGATTCGGCGACGAACGCGCGCAATTCGGACTCGCTTGCGCGGTTTAACAATCTGCCGTTTTTGACCGTAACGTTTTTGCCGAGAATTTTACGGAAATTATCCGCCGTTTTACCTAAACCGCTACCGCCGCTCGTGGCGAAAGGCACTACCGTTTTGCCCGAAAAATCGTAACTTTCGAGAAACGTATCGATTATTCTCGGTTCGACGTACCACCACACGGGAAACCCTACGAACACGATATCGTATCCGCCCATGTTTTCAAGTTTTTCGGCAATTGCGGGGCGAGAAGACGGATCGTTCATTTCAATCGTAGAACGACTTTTTTTATCCGTCCAATCAAGATCTTCGTCCGTGTAAGGCTGAACGGGGATGATTTCAAACGAATCCGCGTTCGCCGCGGCGGCAAGTTTTTCAGCCGTCTTTTTCGTTACGCCGCTTGCAGAAAAATAAGCAACGAGTGTTTTACTCATAAATCTAATCCTCCCGAAAACCGTATTTCGGTTATATTATATCCGTTTTTCGTAGAAATGTAAAACGAATTTTTGCCGAATCGGTATATTCGTCCGCAATATACCATTTCGGGATATTCTTCGCTTACGCTCAACTATTCTGTCATCCTGAACGTAGTGAAGAATCGCCTGGAAAGGCAAAACCGTCAGATTTTATGCTTACCGTAACAGATTGCGCGTCCGCCACTTTTTTACGATTTTCAGCCGTCATTTTTTGTTTCAACAACGAATTCGTATCCATATTTCCGCTTACGAAATCAAGCAGGTCGCAGGCTAAAATCGGGGTTAAAAGGTCGTGATACGGTTGCGGAAGTCATAACCGAAGCGATCGAAAAATTGACTGACGAATAAAAACCACAAAACCGAATATGCAAAAACCGCAGGCATTCCGCCTGCGGTTTTATTCTTACTTTTTCTTTCTTAATTCGTTTATCCTTTGAGCGGCTTCTTTATCGATGACTTCTATGCCGTTTTTCTCGGCGATTTCGGCAATCTGCAAAAGCGCGGCTTTAAGAAAGGGTCTTGGAATTTTAACGTAGGCTTCGCACCCTTCTTTCGTGAAACGCACTTTCGTATCGAGCCTTTCGGCGCAATACATAACGCTTTCTACGCTGCCCGCGTTGCTTTCGGCTATCCCTTCCGACGTAGGCAGAATACTCTTGAATTTTTTATACCAGAAATTCTTGCTGTCGTGGTAACCGTAATCTACGGGAACGTTCGGGAAAGCCGTACGCGTCAAGCCGTTTTTAAGCGCGTCGGCGTACTTTTCTTCCATTAAAATATTGTCTATTTTCAATATAAAATGACAACCGAATTTCGAAGTGATTCCGTTAAAATTATTATACGGCGGTTCGACTCCTTCGAGTTCGCCGATATGCTCTTTCGACTTATACCCGTCTTCGAGCGTGTCGTCCCAGGTACATTCGATAACCTGATACGCGTCCTCGATAATAAGCGGTCTTTGCCCTTCCGCCTCGCCCTTTACGAGTTTATAAATACAATCTTTCATTTTCTCTTGCGGAGTTTTACCGGGAAAACCGAGCCTTACCGCTTCTTTGAAATACTTTCTGTCGTCTTTTATAAAGTTAAGCGCGCATTTGCCGTTTTTTAATATGTTCTGCGCGGTATTCGACGAGTTTCTGCATTCTAAAATCATAGCGTAATAGTCTTTACCCGCTATATAATACGGAAAAACGAGCGAATAACTGCCGATATTAGTCGTTCCGTCGTCGCAAAGAGTCGAAATTTCAACCGTCGCCATCGGAAAGAACAAATTATTCTGATAAAAATTGTCTACTACTTTTAATTTTCTGAAATCTGACATAACGAACTCCTTTTTTATATGTTATATTTATTATTCGTATAAAATGAAGAAATATTTTCACTCCGTAATTCATCAAACGAATTCGAGATACTCGGACTGGGTAAATTGACCGCAGAGTAAATTACGAACGCAAACTTTTAATAATCGTTTCGATCGTTTGCGTGTTGATGCTTTTCATTTCCGCTTTCAATTCTGCAATTTCGGTCAGAATTTTTTGCAGCATAGTCATAATTTCGGCGTCCCGTGATCCGTTGTCCGCAATAGCGTATATGCCGCGATCGATTTTTTTTATCGACCCGTTTTGTAACAACGTGTTTACAGAACCTGAAAAATGCCCTTCCGTATATTGCAGGTTTTGTGAGTTAAGATAATCTTTCATCTCTTTAGTCGAATGATTTTTGTGATCCGAAAGATAGTTTTTAATCGCGTTCTGAACTTTTTTACTGGTCGTCATGATAGTTTCCTCCTGAATTGTACCTTTATTATAACCGACGAATTTACTTTCGTCAAGTGTTTTAATGTAAAATTTACAAGAATTTTTGTAAAACTTGCAATTATTGCATTTTATACAAGAAATATGAGGAAATTTATCTAAACAATAAAATTTTTGAAAATAATAAGTTAAGCGTGCGGGGATTGCAAATTTGCAATCCC
>USOJ01000172.1 GCA_900556195.1 uncultured Eubacteriales bacterium | reverse complement strand
TATTCGCGATGAACCATGCCAGAATGAATCCAAGGCCTAAAACCATTATACTTATAATCAGGAATTGCCACCTTATTATATGTACGACCTCGGTCAGAATCTCTTGTCTGGCTAATAGAATAACGAATCTTTCGACCCCGACTTCTTCCGACGGCATCGTATTAACGTAATAAATATATCCGGAAGTCGTTTTGTCCGGGCTGATAGTACGGCAAACTTCACCGTCGTTAAGACGATACTGCCTTAATATCGAAGAAAACAACTTCTTTTTTTCATCCGTCAAAGCGCTTGCGTCGTTTACGCATGCCGTAAGTTCGGCGTCAACGACGTAGACGTCGATTCTCGAATTTCTGCAATTGGTTTGTTTTTCGTTAAACGCGGAAGTATTGACCGTCAATTGCGAAATCGAACGACCGTAATTGTATACTTCTTTTAATTTTTTGTTCTGATAGTAACCTTCGACGAAGAATATCTGGAATATCCAAATGCACCCCACTACCAAAACCGTAAAGAGAAGAAAGTACAGCCACATGCTGTACTTTAGTTTTCTTTGAAATTTTTTCATGCTTCGAACTTATAACCCATACCGCGAAGAGTTATAATGAACTTTCTGTACTCTTTTAAGTTACTGCGAAGCATTTTTATGTGAGTGTCAACCGTTCTGTCGTCACCGTAAAAATCGTATCCCCATACGTCGGACAAAAGTTTTTCACGAGAAAGCGCGATACCCGAATTCTTCACCATATAGAATAAGAGTTCGTATTCCTTAGGCGTAAGTACGGCTTTCTGTCCGTCCACGTAGACGTTTCTGCCGACCATATCGATTTCGAGCCCTTCGAATTTAATGGTTTCGCGAGAATTGGTCGGATCGACTTTGGTTCTGCGTTTCATTACGGCGTTGATACGCGCCATTATTTCTTTCGGCGAAAACGGCTTTACGACGTAATCGTCCGCCCCGATTTCGAAGCCGAACAATTTATCATACTCCTCGCCGCGGGCAGAAAGCATAATTACGGGAATGTTTTTCGTCTTCTTTATCTCTTTAACGGCGGAAAATCCGTCGAGTTTCGGCATCATTATATCCATAATAATAATGTCGTAGTCGTTTTGTCTGCATTTGGCAACCGCCTCCATGCCGTCGCCTGCCTGATCGGATTCATACCCTTCAAACTCTGCGTATTCGGCAAGAACTTCTCTGATTTTGGGTTCGTCGTCAACGATAAGTATTTTGTACATATTTCACCTCTCTGTTGTTTGTATTATATATCTCACTTATTATCACAATAAACCGATATTGTGAAAATTATATGAAATCAATTATTTTCTCCCAAGTCGACTGTGGAAATCTCCGTAAAATCAACTTCGGATTCGCGTTTCGTCGCGAAGTAGGCTTTGCCGCCGCATGAAACGCCCTCTTTCAGAATTTCGTTTTCAAATCTCAAAGCAGAGCAATTTTCAAGGCAATACCATTCGCTTATTTCGTCGTTTTTCTTCGCGGCTTCGAGAAAATCGGGTTTCCGTTCGTTAAAATGCGGGCAAGCCGCGCCGCTTAAAACGCCGAGCGCGGTCGTTATCTCGTATTTATCCGAAACGCCTTCGGTCATAAGTCCGTCGGTGTACATATGCCGAAACCAGCATATCGCGCCTGCCGAAAGTCCGCAAAGTATAACGCCCCTTTCGTAAGCCGACAATATAAGTTTGTCAAGCCCCGTTTCGCGCCATTTAGCGAGCATATAGACGGTATCGCCACCGCCGACGTAAATAACGTCAGCCTTTTCGAATTTGCCTTTCAACTTCTCGAAGTCGTATTCGCCCCTTGCGACGAGCGCGACGTCGGTTTTCAGTCCGTACACGCCGGTATATACTTTATGAAAAGTATTGTAGTACGGCATACAGTCTTTGCTTGCCGTACCGATGAAAAGCGCAACCGCTCTTCTGTCGCCCGCGCGCGATTTAGCCAAATCGCAAATATAGCCGTCAATCGGCAGCGTTTCTCCTAAGCGGAGTTCGCCTCCGCCGATAACAATAAGGGTCCTGTCCATACGTCAACATAATTATACACTATATCTCATATAAAATAAAGCGAAAATGCGTCTTTTTCACATAATGTTGACAACAACTTTTTTGCGTAGTACAATAAACGGGTGAACAGACGGCAATTTGAGCCAAAGGAGCGTAATTATGAAAGTAAAAAACGAATATTTGAAGTCGGTAATCGAATCGGTTAAAAGCAAAAACGCGAACGAGCCCGAATTCGTTCAGGCGGTAACGGAAGTTCTTACCTCTCTCGAACCCGCGATTGAAAAAAACGAAGAACTCTATCGCAAGCATTGTATTTTAGAGCGGATAGTCGAACCCGACAGAATTATTTCGTTCAGAGTTGTATGGGAAGACGCGCAAGGCAACTATAAAGTAAACCGCGGATACCGCGTACAATTCAACAACGCTATCGGACCGTACAAAGGCGGACTACGTTTTCATCCGTCGGTCAACCAAGGTATTCTCAAATTTCTCGGATTCGAACAAACTTTCAAAAACAGTCTGACGAGTTTGCCGATGGGCGGCGCAAAAGGCGGCTCCGACTTCAACCCCGTAGGTAAATCGGATATAGAAATAATGCGGTTTTGTCAGGCGTTTATGACCGAACTTTACCGCCATATCGGACCAAACCTTGACGTTCCGGCAGGCGATATCGGCGTAGGCGGAAGAGAAATCGGCTATCTGTTCGGTCAATACAAAAAGATAATCGGTCATTACGAAAACGGAGTACTTACCGGCAAAGGAATGGCTTTCGGCGGCAGTCTTATCCGCCCCGAAGCAACGGGTTACGGCTCGGTATATTTTTTAGAAGAAGTGCTTAAACATTTCGGCGAGGACATAAAAGGCAAAACCTTCGCTCTATCGGGTTACGGCAACGTAACCTGGGGCGCGTGCCTTAAACTTACCGAACTCGGCGCGAAAGTCGTTTCGATATCGGGTTCGCACGGCTACGTTTACGATCCCGACGGCGTAAGCGGTGAAAAGATAGATTACCTGCTCAAAATGCGCGAAAGCACTACCGGAACGATTAAAGACTACGCCGAAAAATATAATCTGCCATTTCACGCGGGCGAAAAACCGTGGGGAAACGTTAAAGCGGATATCTATATGCCCTGCGCCACGCAAAACGAGATTACGCTCGAAGACGCGAAAAAAACTGTTGCGGCGGGCGTAAAAATCGTCAACGAAGTGTCGAATATGTCGACCACACTCGAAGCAATGGACTATTTCAGAGAACACGGCGTAACGGTTTGCCCGAGCAAAGCGGCAAATGCGGGCGGCGTTGCGACTTCGGGGCTTGAAATGACGCAGAACAGCGAACGACTTACCTGGACGAAAGAAGAAGTAGACGCGAAACTTCACTACATAATGAAAAATATCTACAAGCAAATAACGGACGCTTTGGAAGAATACGGCTTGGGTTACGACCTTGTCGCAGGCGCAAACCTTGCGGGGTTCAAAAAAGTTGCCGACGCAATGCTTGCCGAAGGAATATATTAAACTTAAACGACTCAAAAGCCCGTGGCGAACGAAAATTCGTTCG
>USOJ01000171.1 GCA_900556195.1 uncultured Eubacteriales bacterium | reverse complement strand
GCCGAAAAGGATAAGTGGGCGGATACTATGGAAAAGTTTTTCGCCGATAAAACCGCTTACGACTACGTTTTGTCGCTCGTGGATATCCGTCACGACCCGACGGCGGACGATATAACGATGATCAACTTTCTTCATTCGTCCGCAATAGCGTTTACCGTAATAGCGACCAAAACGGATAAAGTTTCGCGTATGCAGGTAAAACAAAGGCTGAAATCCATAGCCAACCGCTTCGCGCTGACCGAAAACGACGTGTACGGAATTTCTTCCGAAACCAAGGCGGGTAAAGAAGAAATTCTGTCTAAACTCGATAGCGTAACGGCCGTTATTAAAGGAAATAAGTAAATGACCAGACAAAGACTTACCGTTAAAAAAGTGCTTTGCGACGCTCACGCTCATCTGACGGCGGAAGAGGTATACGAAAAAGCAAGGCTTATTATGCCGGATATTGCTCTCGGTACGGTTTACCGCAATTTGGGAATTTTGGTCGCGAGCGGAGAAATAGTCAAGATCGCAGTTACGGGCGAAGCCTGCCGTTACGACGGCAATATAACTCCGCACGAACATATAGCCTGCACGGTTTGCGGCAGAGTGGACGATATCGAAATAGACGGGTTAGACGCGCTTATTCGTTCTCGTAAAGACATTTGCATAAGCGGATATATGCTCACGTTATACCACGTCTGCGAAAAATGTCGCAAAAAAGTGTAAATCGGCGTTAAAACGCTTGACTTTAAGTAAAAATAGATATAGAATAACGCTATCAATTAAATAATTTCGGATAGAGGCGCAGACCTCATAAGTAGCAGTTTGCATTACGCCGCTCGTACGGCGCGGATTGCGAAAGGGTGGTTTGCCGAAACGGCGCGGTTTTCGAGAATCGCAATTCGTTGGGCGACGGAACAATATTTCGTCGACTGTCGTTTGTTTGCAAACGGAGGGCTATCGTGATATTTTGGTTTTTACCGACCGCAATATTGCTTTATGGCTTTCGTTGCGGTCGTTTTTTTTGCGTCCGCGGCGGGCAATCGTCGCGCTTCCGAAGTTGAAGGAGCAAGAAATGAAAAAAAGATTTATTGCGCTAATCGCTCTATTCGCGGTTTTCATAACCTGTTTTGCGGGTTGCGGCAGCAGAAAAGCGGTTGAACTTACTTACGTCGATTTGAAAAACAACGACACGGGCTTTACGACTACTGAGGCGGATACCGCCGTTGCCGTCGGTATGAATAAAAGCAACGATACGTTGTTTGCCGTCAACGATTATTTATCGACTCTTACGGACGAAGATAAAAAGTCGTTAATGCAGAGTATGGTCAATCTCAACGTTGACGAAAAGGCGAGTTTCAAAAGACAAAACAGTGCGGTTTCATCGTCGGCAAAAACTTTCAAAGTAGGTATGGAATGCGATTACGCGCCGTATAACTGGACGCAGAATACTAATGCGAACGGCGGATACCCTATTTCGAATCAACCGGGTAAATACGCAAACGGTTACGACGTTCAGATTGCCTTTCTTATTGCCGAAAATCTCGGTATGAAACTCGAAATACATTCTTCCCCGTGGGAAGGGCTCGTTCCCGCGGTACAATCGGGCTCGCTCGACGCGATAGTCGCGGGTATGAGTCCGACGGAAGAACGTAAAAAAGAAATCGCGTTTTCAACGCCTTATTACAATTCGAATCTCGTTATAGTAACTCGAAAAGATTCGAAAATATTCGGCAAGACCACGCTTAAAGACGCCGATATTCCCGGAGTGAAAATCGCGGGGCAGCCCGGCACGTTTCACCTTGACGCGTTAAAGACGCAGACGTCGAAAGTAACGGTTATCGACAGTCTTGCTACCTTTTCCGATATGCTTATGGCTCTTAATGCCGGTACGATTGACGGATACGTTGCCGAAGAACCGACTGCTATGAACGTTTGCGGACAGAAAAACGACAGCAACGAAGGCTTCTTCATGTCGGTAGGCAATATACTTAAAACTTATTGGCGGGATTTTCTTAAAGGTATCGGCTTTACTCTTTTAATATCTCTCGTGTCTACTCTGGCGGGGTTGGTTATCGGTCTTTTGATAGGCGTTGTAAGAACTATTCCGAAATCAAAAAAGAAATGCTTGTTATGGTTGCAGCGAGTAATAGATTTTTTGTTGTCTGCGTACATTGAAATTTTCCGCGGAACGCCTATGATGGTGCAGGCGATGGTCATCTATTGGGGTTACGCTTTCGCTACCGGCGGAAGAACGCTTAATCTTATGGTTTCGGCAATATTCATAGTTTCCATAAATACGGGCGCGTATATAGCCGAGATCGTCAGGGGCGGAATTACCGGTATAGACAAAGGACAATTCGAGGGCGCGCGCGCAATCGGTATGGGACACGTTAAAACCATGAGATACATAGTTTTGCCGCAAGTCATGAAATCTATTTTGCCGGCAGTTTCAAACGAGTTCGTCATCAATATAAAAGACACTTCGGTATTGAACGTAATCGGTGTAACGGAATTATATTTCTTTACAAACGTTATCGTTAAACAAACGTATAAAAATTTCCCGGTGTACTTTATTTGTTGCGTGATTTATTTCGTTCTGACTTTCGTTATAACGAGAATAATCAAACTTATAGAAAAAAGAATTTCGGGTAAAGTCAATTACTCGCTTGCCGGAAGTAAAGTTATAAACGAGGAGAAATAAAATGAGCGAAATTATCAGAATAGAACATCTCGTAAAAAAATTCGGCGATCACGAAGTTTTGAAAGACGTACATTTTTCGGTCAACGAAGGTGAAGTCGTGTCGATAATAGGCGCGTCGGGGTCGGGTAAATCGACTTTACTCCGCACGATAAATCTATTTGAAGAACCCACCGCGGGAAAGGTTTATTACAGGGGGCAGGATTTGACTGACCCTTCGGTAAACGTCAATCTTATCCGTACCAAGGTCGGAATGGTTTTTCAGTCGTTCAATCTGTTCGAAAATATGAACGTACTCAAAAACTGCACGATAGGTCAGATAAAAGTACTTAAACGCGATAAAAAAGAAGCCGAAGAAATCGCGCTTAAATATCTCGAAAAAGTAGGTATGAGCGCGTTCGTCAACGCTCGTCCGTCGCAACTTTCGGGCGGGCAGAAGCAAAGGGTGGCAATCGCCCGCGCGCTCGCAATGGAACCCGAAGTTCTCTTGTTCGACGAGCCTACTTCGGCGTTGGATCCCGAAATGGTCGGCGAAGTTCTGCTCGTCATGAAACGCCTTGCCGAAAGCGGGCTTACTATGATAGTCGTAACTCACGAAATGCAGTTTGCAAAAGACGTATCTTCGCGCGTGGTGTTTATGGACGGCGGAGTGGTCGCCGAAGACGATACGCCCGAAGTCATATTTAATTCGCCTAAAAACCCGCGTACGCAGGAGTTTTTATACCGCGTGCTGAATAAAGATATATAAAAGATAAAATATTATGTATATAAAAGATAAAATATTACGCCGTTTTCTCGGTAATTTCGGGAAAACGGCGTATTTTTATTTGCTTTCTTATTTGCAATGTGCTATACTCTCACGGTATGAAAAGTATAACTTGTATAACCTAAACCTTGATTTATCCGTCATTCTGAGCCTTTG
>USOJ01000170.1 GCA_900556195.1 uncultured Eubacteriales bacterium | reverse complement strand
AAAAAACGCGGGGCATTTTTGTTTTGTCGATAAGCCTAATTTATTCAACGGCTTCGCGCTCGAATTTTTGTTAAGGGGGAAATAAAGTGGAATATCCGTCGTTCGTTGCGGCTTTTATTTTATGCGTAATACTCTGTTATAGCGCGATTATCGGTAAATTCGCGGCGGTGTTTCAGCAATGCGATTACCGCGCGGACGAATACGCGAAGTGCTTCTTTTCGTCGCTTGCCGAAGAGTGGCAAAAACTCGTTTTTTGCTCGGCGTGCCTTTGCGTTTATTCGCTTGCCGCCGCTGCCGCCCCGAAGTTATGGATAGTCGCGGCGGTCGATCTCGCCTTTTTCGCGGGCGTTACGATAATATATCGGGCAAAGAGCAAAATACGCGTAAAAGCGAAATTCACCAAGCGGTTTACAAGAATTTTCGCCGTCGGATTTTTATTTTTTTGCGCAATAAACGCGTGCGTGTTTTTTCTTGCGAAGCGCTTTAATCTGCTTGCGTACGCTCTGCCGATAACGGCGATTTCGGTTACGCTTATTCCGCTTTCGCTTATCTTCGGCGCTGCGATTAATTATCCTTACGACCGTATAAAGTACTTGCTTACGATACGCGGGGCAAAAAAGAAACTTTCGGAAAATAAAAATCTCAAAGTAATTTTCGTTACGGGCAGTTTCGGTAAAACGACTACCAAACGCTATCTGTACGAACTTTTGAAAGGCGATTATAAGACGGTCGCCACGCCGAAATCGTTTAATACGCCGATAGGGCTTTGTCTGTCGATAAAGGCGATAAACGAAGATACGCAGATTTTTATCGCGGAAGCGGGCGCAAGACGGGTCGGCGATATAAAAACGCTCTGCAAAATAGTTCGGCCCGATATTTCCGTCGTAACGGGCATCGCGCCTCAACATATAGAAACTTTCGGGGCGGTTGAAAATATTATCGCCGAAAAAGAAGAAGCGGTAAAAAATTTGAAAGTCGGCGGGTTCGCGGTTATATCGGTCGAAACGACCGGCGGAAAAACTATATACGAAAGGGCGAAATGCGATAAAATTCCGGTCGGAAGCGGAGAAACGGCAGCCGTAAAATTTTACGGCGTGGAGTTTTCCGCAAACGGATCGAAATTTAATATAGCGTTCGGGGATAAAACGATTGAAATAACCGCTCCCTTCGTCGGAATACATAACGTGGTCGATTTTACTCTCGCCGCCGCGGTGGCGATAAAACTCGGCGTACGGGCAGAAAAAATCGAGAACGTCGCAAAAACGCTCACTCCGCCTAAGCATAGATTTTCGGTATCGGTTTCGGGTAACGGAGTAACGATAATCGACGACGGCTACAACGCGAATATAGAAGGAATAAAGAGCGGGGCGGAAAGTCTGAAATATTTCGGCGGCAAGAAATTTGCGGTGTTTTCGGGCATAGTCGAGGGCGGAACGAAGAGTTACGAACTTAACTCGGAAGCGGGCAGAGTTTTAAGCGAAAATTGCGACAGGCTGATCGCCGTAGGTCGGCTTGCCGACGAGATTTTGTCTTGCGCGAAAGGCGAAAGGACCGAAGATTTAGACGGCGCGAAAGAGATATTGAAAAAAGAAGTCCGCCGCGGCGACACGGTTGCCTTTTTCAGCGACCTTCCCGACCGCTATTAGGTATTACCGTCGTCGCCCGATCGCTTTACCCGACGCGAAGATCGTATTTTTAATAATAAAAAATATAAAAGGAGAAATATATGAAAAACGTACTCGTATTTTTCGGCGGAAAGTCCTGCGAACACGACGTGTCCGTGCTTACGGGCGTGATGACCGCAAATTGCCTTGACGGCGAAGGGTATAATTCCGTACCCGTATACGTGGGTAAAAACGGTAAGTGGTACGGCGGCGAGGAACTTAAAAATCTCGGCGTATACGACGGAAAAAGGACGTTTAGCGAGGTTACCATTCTTCCTGCGGATAACTTTCTGTACGAGATTAAAAAGGGTAAACTCAAAAAACGCGAAAAGATAGATTGCGCGATAAATTGCATGCACGGTCTTAACGGCGAAGACGGCTCGCTCGCGGGGGCGTTAAAACTCGCTTCCGTTCCGCTCGCTTCGCCCGATATCTTTTCGTCGGCGGTTTCCATGGATAAATATTTTACCAAAATCGCCCTCGCCGGGATACGCGCGCCTTACGTTCCGTACGTAAAACTCAATCGCGAAAACTATTATAAAAACAAAGCCTTTGCGAAAAAACTCGTCGCAAGGCTCGGCTCGCCTATTATTATAAAACCCGCAAATCTCGGCAGCAGCATAGGCATAACGGTTGTAAAAACCGATGATAAATTCGAAGAAGCCGTCGAACTCGCGTTCCGCTACGACGATAAAGTCGTCGCGGAAAAGGCGTTGACCGATTTCAGAGAAATAAATTGCGCGTGTTATAAACTCGGCAACCGATATATCGTTTCGCCGTGCGAAGAACCCGTTACGAAACACGACGTTCTTACTTTCGACGAAAAATACGTTACGCCCGCCGAAAAGAAATTCCCCGCCGAAATCGATAAAAAGTTGTCGGATAAAATCCGCGATTTAACCGCATACGTGTACCGCAAACTCGAATTTTCGGGCATTATACGAATAGATTTTCTGCTTGACGGCAACGACGTGTACGTAAACGAAATCAATTCCGTGCCGGGGTCGCTCGCGTATTATCTGTTCGTCGAAAACACAGACGAATTCGGCAAAATATTGCACGACCTGGTCGAAAACGCGATAAAAAAACACGAAGACTACGAAAACAACGTATTCACTTACGACGGCGGAACGCTTTCTTTCGATAATCTTAAAAAATAAAATACGCGGGGCGAGAAAATTTTTCTCGCCCCGTATTTTAGTATATAAAACTTTAGTTAAGCATAAACGCGCTGTCGATTTCCGCAGTTTTCGTCGCGCATTTATTTTCGATCGTTACCGAAACCCGGTTGCCGCTCGAAACGACTTTGTTAAGGTCGTAATTTGCCGCGTTCCAGCAAAGGTACTTCGCCGAAATCACGTTGCCGGTAATAGTTATTTTTTCGGCAGGGCAGCCTTCGTAAATATGAAGGGCGTTTACGGGCGCGTCGGTGATGACGTTATCGGTAAGTTCAAACGTCTTTGCGCTTGTCAACTGAATAGCCGATCCGTAAGTAAAGCCGTTTTCCGTTTTGCCCGTCAATCCGCTTACATTATTGCCGTTTATCACTACCGCCGCGTTGCTCGCATGAATATTCATACCGCGCATAAAGCCGCTTATTTCGTTGTTTGCGACGTTTACCGACTTCATCGAATCTGCCGGTACGGATTGAGCGAAGAACGCGAAGTCTTTGCTTCCGTCGCCCTCGAACTTGCAGTTTTCTACCGTTACGTTTGCCGCCTGCATAACTTTAAGTCCGCCTTTGAAGGTGCAGTTTCTGAAAGTTACGTTCAGCGCTTTACTGTTGAAAGAAAGATATTCGTTGAAAGTTATGCCGTCGTAGATAACTGTTTTTCCGCCGGACGTAAACGCGTAATCGGTGCCGAGTTGATTTACGAGAACGGCGTCGTTGATACCTTTAACGACTACTTTGTCGATTTCGATTGCAGGGTAGATATATCCGATCGAAAGGATA
>USOJ01000169.1 GCA_900556195.1 uncultured Eubacteriales bacterium | reverse complement strand
TGTCTTACGAACGCGCTTCCGTATTTTACGATTTCGATTGCGTATCTTTGGTAAAGCAAAAAGACGGGTTATTCGTCGCCAGTGCCGAAGACGGAAGAAAGGTCGTCGCAAAAAACGTTATTCTGGCGTGCGGCGGGGCGGCAGGTGAGCAATACGGCACCGACGGGTACGGATATACGCTTGCAAAAGGTCTCGGGCATAGCGTAACGCGGATATATCCGTCCGTCGTACAACTGACTACCGAAAGAGAACAGTTAAAAGGACTTAAAGGCGTAAAGGTCGACGCCGTCGTGGATGCGTACGTAGGTAGCGAACTCGTCGCAAGCGTAAGAGGGGACGTCTTATTTACCGATTACGGCGTGAGCGGCAACGCGATATTTTCGGTTTCTTCGTATATCGTCGGAAGAGAAAACGCATCGCTTCGAATAGGTTTTTTACCTGAATTTTCTCAAAGCGAATTGTCCGACCTCCTGAAAGAAAAAATAGCGCTTGCACCTTATGTAGGCGAAGAAAAATTACTTATTGGGTTCGTTCACGGAAGCGTCGGAAGGGCTGTTACGGCATTGACTAAAAAGATAGATTCGCCGTACGCTTACGCAGACGCGCTTGCTAAAAATCTTAAAAATTTCACTCTAAAAGTTACGGGTACGCTCGGATTCGATTCGGCGCAGGTTACGAGGGGCGGAGTGAGATTAAGCGAGATAAACGAAACGACCATGGAGAGCAAACTCGTAAACGGACTGTATATGACCGGCGAAATTCTCGACGTAGACGGCGATTGCGGCGGTTTTAATCTTCAATGGGCGTATTCGAGCGCCCGCGCCGCTGCGGAGGATATTTTGACCAAATGAGAATAGATAACCTGAAATTACCCGTAACGGCAACCGACGAAGACGCTCTTAAATCGTCGGCTAAAAGGGCGAGAATAAAATTATCCGACGTCAAAGCGTTCAGAGTTATAAAAAAATCGATTGACGCAAGGGATAAAAACGACGTAAAGTTCGTCTATAACACGGAAATCGATATTAAGCCGTTTGAAGATGAGAAAGAATTTTCCATTCCGGCAAGCGATAAAAGACCCCGAATACTCGTGGTCGGTTTCGGACCTGCGGGCATGTTCTGCGCTTTGTTTCTTGCAAGAGCGGGATATAATCCCGTCGTTATCGAGCGTGGCAAAAGCGTCGACGAAAGGAAGAAGTCGGTAGAAGCGTTTGCAAAATTCGGTACGATCGACCCTGAAAGCAACGTGCAGTTCGGCGAGGGCGGAGCGGGTACTTTTTCCGACGGTAAATTAAATACGGGGGTATCGGGAACGCTGATAAAAACCGTGCTCCGTGAATTCGTAAAGCACGGCGCGCCCGTCGAAATAGAATATTCGTCAAAACCGCATATCGGCAGCGACAAGTTGCCCGAAACCGTAAAAAATATACGCATTGAAATCGAAAGACTCGGCGGGAAAGTTCTGTTCGGAAAGAAACTCGAAAAATTCGTAGTAAAAGGCGAAAAAATTACGGCGGCGATCGTAAACGGCGAAGAAATCCCCGTTGACGACGTCGTTCTTGCCGTCGGACACAGCGCGAGAGATACGTTTTACGAACTCGGCAGAGAAAACGTCGCGATGGAAAGAAAACAGTTCGCAATGGGTTTCCGTATAGAACATAAACGGGAATTTATCGACGAGGCTCAATACGGCAAAAAATTTGCGGGCTTTCTTCCTGCTGCCGATTACAGATTGGCGAGCCATAAAGCGCAAAGGGGAGTCTTTACTTTTTGTATGTGTCCGGGCGGAGTAGTTATACCGTCGGCAAGCGAAATCGGCGGTGTCGTTACGAACGGTATGAGTCTGTACGCGCGCGACGAAGTAAACAGTAATTCTGCGGTGCTTTGCGAAATATATCCGTCCGATTTTTACGAAGGAGTACTCGGTGGGGTTGAACTTCAAAGGGAAATAGAACGCAAGGCGTTTTTACTCGGCGGCAGCGATTATTCCGCGCCGACGCAGAAACTCGAAGATTTTTACGCAATAAGAAGAACCGAAAGATTCGGCAGCGTTCGCCCGACGTACGAAAGAAATATGCCGTCCGACTTAAACGGACTTTTCCCGCCGGTCGTAACCGAAAGCATAAAAACGGGCATTTCGGATATGAATAACAAACTAAAAGGTTTTTCATGCGGCGACGCGGTGCTTACGGGGGTAGAAACGCGATCTTCGTCGCCCGTAAGAATTTTACGCGGCGACGATATGGTTTCTCCGACCGTCGGCAATCTTTACCCGTGCGGCGAGGGGTGCGGTTACGCGGGCGGTATAACGAGCGCGGCAGTCGACGGAATTAAAGTCGCGGCGGCAATTGCCGAAAAATACTCAAATAAGTCGTAAAACATTTAATTTTATTACAAAATCGTCGTCTTCTCTCTTTACAAATTTACAAAAGTATGCTATATAATAAGTATAACGATGCGTTTAATCTACGCAATTCGTTTTAAGCGGCGATAAAATTTTTAATTTTTCAAATTTTTAGTTTTGATTTTAATAATTTCCGGAGGGGAAATGAAAATTAAATATCTCGGACATTCCGCGTTTTTATTTTGCGGTAAAGATAAAAGCGTGGTTACCGACCCGTTCAGCGGCATAGGTTATCCTATGGAAAAGGTTAAGGCGGACTACTGTCTGATTTCTCACGATCATTTCGATCACGATTACGTCGACGGGGTGGAATGCAAAAAGATTATACGCCGAACCGAAGACGGATTTTTGGCGATAGATACTTTTCACGACCCGAATCTCGGTAAACTACGCGGTAAAAACGTCGCGTTCAAATTTTCCGTCGACGGCGTTACGATCTGTCATCTCGGCGACGTCGGCGAATATCTGACGGAGTCTTTGACCGAAGAAATCGGCAAAGTCGACGTAATGCTTATTCCCGTCGGAGGGAATTATACGATTGACGGAAAAGAGGCTGCGAATTACGTATTGAACACGCATCCGAAAATAGTTATTCCCATGCATTACAAAACTCCGAATCTCGATATCGACGTGGATTCGGTTGACAAATTTCTTTTAACCCTCGGTATTCCTTACGAAACCTGTGGCGAAGAGATAGAAATCGATAAAAACAATTTACCGACGGCGACGGAAATCATCGTCATGAAAGCCGATCGGGCGTGAGGTCAACATGGTAAAAAAATACACCTACGAGGAATTGATGAACATCGGCATACACGATTTGAGAATCATTCTGCGCGAAGAGTTCGGCGGGATTCCCGGTATAGTCAATAAAGAGGGGCTTATCAAGCAGATTCTTTATTTGCAGGATACCGGCGCGCGGCCTGTAAGAAACGTAAAAGCGGGACGACCTCCGCTTCGTCCGCCGCACCCCGTTAAAGAAGTTGAATTTGCAAGAGGTATAACTTTCGCCGATCCGAAATCGGAAGATGAAAGAACTGAACTCAGGTCGGACGGCAAGGTGTATACCGACAAGGGAGTTTTCGAACTCAATCAGAACGAAAATTACGGTTTTTTAAGAGTCGTAAACTACGATAATTCTCCGCGTGACGTATTCGTTTCGCCTATGCTGATAAGAAAATACGGCATTCGCAACGGAGATCTCGTCGAGTGCGAGTGTACGAAAAACGATATGAAA
>USOJ01000168.1 GCA_900556195.1 uncultured Eubacteriales bacterium | reverse complement strand
TCTTCGTAAGCCGACAGATCGTCCGTTTCCTGATTTTTAACGTCTACTATAAACGAATCTGCCGCTTTGATCAGATCTTCGTCGGTAATTTTGCCGTTGGTTTCTATCGCTACGTTTACGTTTTCTCTTTTCAACTCCGAAATCAAAGCAAGACAAAATGCCTTTTGTAAAAACGGCTCTCCGCCCGAAAGAGTAACGCCGCCGCGCCGAATGTAACCGCGGTATCTTAAACACCTCTGAACCACTTCGTCTACGGTGACTTCTCTGCCTTTTTTGAACAGCGTTTCGGGGTTGTGGCAAAATCCGCAACGTAAATTGCAACCGCAGAAGAATACAACTACGCGTAATCCGTCGCCGTCAACGCCCGAACCGCAGTATATCGAATCGACGTAGCCTTTAACTTTTCCGTCAGACTCTGTCATGGTAAGTACGTTTCAACACTTCGAGTTGGTGCGCCTTGCTGAGTTTATGGAAGTTTACGGCGTAGCCCGAAACTCTTATCGTGATGTTGGGGTAGAGTTCGGGGTGTTCCATAGCCTGTACGAGTTTTTCGCGGTCGATAACGTTTACGTTAAGGTGATGCGCGCCTTGCGCGAAGTAACCGTCGAGCATGTCTACGAGGTTGTCTACGCGTTGTTCTTTGTTTTCGCCGAGCGCGGACGGAGTTATCGAGAAAGTATTCGAAATGCCGTCGCGGCAGTATTCGTAGGGAATTTTCGCGACCGAGTTGAGCGAAGCCAGCGCGCCGCTTGCGTCGCGGTGGTGCATCGGGTTTGCTCCGGGCGCGAAAGGTTCGCCCGCCTTTCTTCCGTCGGGCGTAGAACCCGTCTTTTTGCCGTATACGACGTTAGACGTAATCGTAAGGGCGGAAAGCGTGTGCTTCGCGTTGCGGTAAGCAGGGGTATTTTTAAGTTCTTCTTCAAAGCCTTTAAGCACTTCTACGGCTATTTTGTCTACTCTGTCGTCGTCGTTGCCGTATTTGGGGAAGTCGCCTTCGATATTGAAATCGGTAATAAGTCCGTTTTCGCCGTAAACGGGCGTAACGCTTGCGTACTTGATAGCCGAAAGCGAATCGGTTATAACCGAAAGACCGGCGACGCCGCATGCGAGGAAGCGTTCTACTTCGTCGTCGTGAAGGGCCATCTGGACTTTTTCGTAGCAATATCTGTCGTGCATGTAGTGGATAACGTTAAGCGTGTTCACGTATAATCTGCACAGCCATTTTCTGTATTTTTTGAAAGCGGCGACTACTTCGTCGTAGTCGAGTTTGCCTTCGAATTTTTTGCCCTCGGGGGCTACCTGTATGCCGTATCTTTCGTCTTTGCCGCCGTTGAGCGTAAAGAGAAGCAGTTTTGCCAGGTTGCATCTCGCGCCGAAGAATTGCATTTGTTTGCCGATTTTCATCGCCGAAACGCAGCATGCGATAGCGTAATCGTCGCCGTATACGGGGCGCATTACGTCGTCGTTTTCGTACTGAACGGAATCCGTGTCTACCGACACTTTCGCGCAGAATTTCTTGAATCCTTCGGGGAGTTCGGTTGACCACAAAATCGTCAGATTCGGTTCTGGAGCAGAGCCTAACGTGTAAAGAGTGTTGAGCATACGGAACGAAGTTTTCGTTACGAGCGTTCTTCCGTCTTCGCCCATGCCGCCTACCGATTCGGTGGTCCAGGTCGGGTCGCCGCCGAACAAATCGTTGTATTCCGGCGTGCGAAGTTGACGGGTAATGCGGAGTTTTATGACGAAATCGTCGATAAGTTCCTGCGCCGTTTCTTCGGTCAGAATACCCGCTTTTATATCCCTTTCGATGTAAATATCGAGGAAAGTAGAAACTCTGCCGAGGCTCATCGCCGCGCCGTTTTGTTCCTTAATCGCGGCAAGATAGCCGAAGTACGTCCACTGAATTGCCTCGCGGGCGTCGGTCGCGGGTTTAGAAATATCGTAACCGTAAATTTCCGCCATCGCTTTAAGGTCTTCCAGGGCTTTTATCTGATAGGCGAGTTCCTGTAAAGTGCGGATGTTGTCTTCGCTCATATCCCGAAGTCCGTAAGCCTTTTTTGAGGCTTCTTTCTGCGCGATAAGATAATCTACGCCGTAAAGCGCGATTCTGCGGTAGTCGCCGATAATTCTGCCTCTGCCGTACGCGTCGGGGAGACCGGTAAGAAGACCTACGTGCCTTGCCGCCCTCATTTCTTCGGTGTACACCGAGAAGACTCCGTCGTTATGCGTCGTCTTGTATTTGAATTCTTCTTCGATTTTGTCCGAAACCTTGTAACCGTATTGTTCGCACGCGCTGCGCGCCATGCGCATACCGCCGTACGGGTTTATGCCGCGCTTCAACGGAGCGTCGGTTTGAAGCCCGACGATAAGTTCGTTGTCTTTGTCGATATATCCCGCGGGGTATTCGGTAAGCCCCGAAACTCTCTCGGTGTCTACGTCTAATACGCCGCCTTTGTCGCGTTCGGCTTTAAGTAAATCGTTTACCTTCGCCATAAGCGCGTTAGTGCGCGCCGTGGGCTTCGAAAGGAAGGAATCGTCCCCCTCGTAAGGAGTGTAGTTTTTCTGTATGAAATTGCGTACGTCGATACGTTTTTCGTAATCGCCGCCGACGAAATTTTTCCAAGCGTCCATCATATATAACCTCCGTCCGACCTGCACGGTCGGCTATTCTTTAGTTTGCGTGCTTATTATAACATATATCGATAAAATTTATCTATTGCAAAAGCAACAAACGCAAATAAATAATTTTTAATTACAGTTTGCGCAAAAAAGAACAAAAAAGCGGAAATTTCGCAAAGAATTTCCGTTTTTCGTATAGCAGATTGCAAAAAGTTCGTATTATTCTTGTCTGGCATACGGTTTCAAAGCATTCAAATCGTCGTCCGTATTCGTATTTTTATATCGCTTAATAAGAACTATAACGATTATAACGGCAGCCGCAGCAAAGACACCTCCGATTATTAAAGATATTGATGCAACTTTGTTGCATGATTTATACAAGCCTACATCGTAAGAAGGGGACAAATTATATGAATTTATTATTTTTCCAGATGAACCGCTCCCAAACATTTTATATGATATAAAACATGCAAAATTGCCGACAGCGAATGACCAACATGCAATATCTGCAAAAATTACAATCAATATGATTTCCCATGTTAATTCAATTTCAAATCTTCTTAATATGCCAAAAACAAAGAAAGCCGGCTATACCTAAAAGTACTTCCATTAGTCCATAATAAGGGGAGCCGTTGACATACCCTATGCGCATTCTCTTTTAGAACACAAGGTAGATATGATGAATCGATTAGGAAAGTTGTTATAAATCATAAACAAATAGTGTGCATCAAACAGAATAATCCACGTACACAATTAAGCGTGGTGTGCATCAAAAATATATAGTTAGCACGGAAATAACTGTTTAAGTAGTCAATACACCTTGATTTTTGCAGGAAAATTTGCTATAATAATTAAAAAGTGTGCATCAATTATTTTGTTTGATGCTCATTTCGAATTAAAAAGGAGCATCAAATGTCAAAAGAAAAACTGTTGAATTCTTACAATCGCAAAAACGACGAATTTTATACTTTATATGATGATATTGCCTCGGAACTACCAAATTATAGAGAACAACTCAAAGGCA
>USOJ01000167.1 GCA_900556195.1 uncultured Eubacteriales bacterium | reverse complement strand
TAACCCGATATTGCCGTACCGCTACTGTTTTTTATCGTTCCCGTAGGCGCGGCGGCTAACGCGCAGCAACCGATGAATCTCGAAGAACAACTTCGCAAGATCAAAGAAGAAGCGAAAGCCGAAGCGAGAAAAGAAATCGAAGAAGAAATGAAGCGCAAAGCCGAAGAGGAAGCGAGAATAAACGCTCTCGTCGAAGCGCGCGTCAAAGAGATTATCGACAGAAAGGACAAAGAAGCGGAACTCGCGAAAGTCGGCAGCGAAACCAAAGCGGCGACCGACCCCGCGATACTCGAAAGGCTTGCCCTTGCCGAAGAGAAGATAGCCCGTTACGAGGAAATGCTCGCGCAGAAGAGCGTAGCGGAAGATAACGCCGCGGCTTTGGAAGAACTTCCCGCAGAAATCGCTCCCGCCATGGAAGAAGCGGAAGTCGAAGAAAAAGAAGAGGTTAAAGAAACCGCTCCCGCAATCGACCCCGAATTGCTCGCGAGACTTGCCGAAGCCGAAGCGAGAATAGCCGCTTACGAAGCCGCCGAAAAGAACCGCGCGGAAGCCGAAGCCAAAGCGAAAGAAGAAGCGGAAGCGTTGAACGCCGCGAAGGCAAAAGAAGAAGCCGAAGCGAAGGCTGCCGCCGAAGCGGATAAAGAAACGGCTAAACTCTTCGACAGACTTAAAGCCGAAACCGCGTCTTACGTTCGCGGCGACAATCTGACGGTCGGGCTCGTGAAGGAAGACGAAGTTCTTAAAATAACCGAAGCGAACGGCAAAGTCGAACTCGAACTCAACGTTCCTTTCGAAGATCTCGAAGAAAAGGGCTATAACGTACTCCGCGGAAATAAATTCCCGGCGATGTACGAACTCGAAAGCGACGGCGACGTAGACGAAGCGCTCGAACTCATCGAAGAAGCGATGAGCGCGCACGGCATGATGAAATCCGTTCCGCAGGTCGTATACGCCTCGACCAAGGAAGACAGACTCGCAGGCTACACCTTCGTAATCGATAATGAAAAGGTTGCCGAAACCACCGAAGAATTCTACTCCGTACTCCGCGCTTACGCGGGCTCGTTCGCGGACGTGGAAGGCTACGAGGGCGAAGACAAACCGCTCGTCAAGATGTTCAAAGACGGCAGCGACGTTCTCGTATACCTCAACTCCTCGGCGGCGGGGCTTAAAGCGGCAGAACCGTTCATGGTCGAACAGGGCTACGCTTCGCTCGTGGTAGTTAAAAACGCCAAAGATTGTCAGTTCGCCGAAAATTGCATCGAAGCGATGATGAAAGACAACGGTCTTATCCGTTATCCCCTTATGACGGGCTTCGTAGAAGGCGGCGACGACGACGGTTTCGCGTATATCCTTAAAGCGTAAAATTAAACGAAAATTATTTTAACATAGGCGCAGAAAGGGCGTAACGACGTCTTTTCTGCGTTCTACGGTAGAGAGGTAAAAAATATGAGTGAAAAAGTAATACTTACCGAAGAAGGTAAACTTCAACTTGAAAAAAGACTCGAAGAACTTAAATTCGTAAAACGCCCCGAAATTACCGAGCGTATCAAGATCGCGAGAGATTTCGGCGACTTGTCCGAAAACGCCGAATACGACGCGGCTAAAAACGAACAGGCTCGTATCGAGGGCGAAATAGTCGAAATCGAAGCCAAACTCAAAGTCGCCGAGATTATCAAGGCGGGCAAAAAAGACGTGGTTTCCGTCGGTATGAAAGTTACCGTTTTCGACGAAGACGGCGACCCGCAGGAAGTCGAATACGAACTCGTGGGAACGACCGAAGCGGACGTTTACAAAAACAAGATTTCCAACGAATCTCCTTTGGGACAAGCGTTGATCGGCGGCAAGGTCGGCGACACGGTTACCGTCCACGCTCCGTCGTGCGATTACCCGATTAAGATACTCGCTATAAAAAGATCCTAAAAACGCGTAAAATGGACGTAAAAGTTACCAAAAAAAGATTTTTCAATTTAGTCGCGTACGACTGGATAAAAATAGTGGCGTTGTCCGTCGCGATAGTGTTCGTATGGATTCTTTTGTTTACGACCTGCGCGACCCGCGCTACCGACGGGCAGCAATTCTACTTCGTGCTTTACGGCGACGTTTCCGCCAAGGGCAGCGAAGATTTCGAAATGCTCAAAAAGATGAAAAAGGACGGAGATCTTTCTTACGACGTTCTCGAATATTCGGTCAATTCGATTACCAAAGCGGGCAATTACAGCGCGCAATATATGTTGAGCCTTCGTAATACCACTCACGAAGCAGACGTCTTTTTGATTTACGCCGGCGCGACGAATAAAATCGTCGGTCTGCCGGAAGAGAAAACCGACGAAAGCGATAAGACGGCTGAAACCGCAGGCGGTACTACGGCAGGGGCCGAAGAAAAGCCGACCGAGAAATCGTCTGATATTCAGGGGGTTTTAGACGGAGGCAGCGTTCAGTCGATAGACAAACTTTTATCGGGGGCGAAGTCGTATCTCGAAAAATTCGGAGCGAATTTCGACTCGACGAATCCGACGGTAGACGACGCGAAAATAGAGAGATATTTCAGAAGCGAACGCATAACTTCGGCGCGTAATTACAAAAAATTATATAAGACCGAAAGTCAGATAAAAGCGGGCGTTAAAAACGAGCAGGCGAGGATACGGAAACTTCTCGAAGCCTATCTCCGCGTAAGCAAGGTTATAGAAAGCGTAAAACCTACCGAAAAAAACTTTTTGCGTTATTATATCCCCGCGAACGAAAGAAAGAAAGAGAACCCCGCCGATATGGTAAGAGTTCCGTACGGAATAGATCTCGCGCTTCTTAACGCAGATTTGGCGAAACTTTCCGCAGACGAGGTTAAAGCCCTCGGCAAAGAAAAAATAGAAGACCGTTGGGTTTACGCCGACAAAAACGGCGACCCGCAGACCGCGGGCATAACGCTCTGCGTTTCGGACTATACTTCTTCGCAACGCGATTTGCAGTACGAAGCCGTAACGCTTATAGACTACTTTATAAGAACATTCAGCAGATATGCAGATTAACTCGCTTGATAAAAAACGCGGATATTTCGTAACGCTCGAAGGGGGCGAAGGGTCGGGCAAATCGACCCAACTCAAACTTCTCGAAGACTATCTGTCAAAGGGCGGCTACGACTTTATCTTCACGAGAGAGCCGGGCGGCACGCCCATATCCGAGGAAATCCGCAAGATTTTGCTCGGCGGCGAAAATACCGAGATGTGCGACGAAACCGAAGCGCTTTTGTTCGCTGCGGCGAGAGTTCAGCACATCAAAGAAAAAATTCTGCCAGCCGTGGCGGCGGGTAAAACCGTAGTCTGCGACAGATACGTTCACTCTTCGCTCGTATATCAGGGCTACGCAAGGGGGCTTGGCGATTTCGTCGAAAAAGTCAATTCTTACGCGCTCGAAAACTGTATGCCCGACGTTACGATTTTCCTTGACATAACCCCCGAAAGGGCGTTTGCGAGAAAGGGCGGCGCGGATAAAGACGACAGACTGGAACAGAGCGGTATGGACTTTCATAAACGCGTATACGACGGCTACGTAAAGGCGGCGGAGAAATTCCCCGACCATTTCGTAAGAATAAACGCCGACAGACCCGTAGAAGAAGTGTTCGAAGATATCCTTTCGACGCTCGAAAGTAAAGGC
>USOJ01000166.1 GCA_900556195.1 uncultured Eubacteriales bacterium | reverse complement strand
ATTTGCCTAAAAGCACGGAAATATCGGCGTTTTGGCGGGGTTCGTATTATTCTTGTCTGGCATCGTTATCATAAATCCAGAATCAACCGTTCGAGTTCTTTTGCCGCGACGCCGAGCGGTTGTTCGCGCTTTTTGATAAGCCGTATTTCGCGTTCGGGCAGGGGCTTTTCGGTTTCGATTATATTTATTCCGTCCGCGCCGTTTATAAAATCCTGCGGAACGAACCCTATTCCGAGATCGGCTTTAACCATAGGAACGATCTGATCCGCCGTGGCGGCTTCCGTTTCCGGGCGGTAGCGAAGCCCGACTTTGGCAAAAAATTCCGAATATAACTCGTAAGACTTCGTCTGCGTGCCGAGCGCGACTATGGGGTATTCGAGAAGTTCGGCAAAACTTACTTTTTTGCCGCAGAGTTCCTTAAAAGCATTGCTGCATATCGCTACTTCTCTGAATTTCCGTATGGTTGTTTCTTCGATTGCGGCGGACGGCAGAGTCGGGGTCGTTACGACGGCGATATCCGCAATGCCGTTTTTAATGGCGTCTACCGCCTGCGGAGTGGAATGGTTGCTTATTTTAAGCCGTATTCCGGGGTATAACGCCCGATACTTTTTTAACGCCGGCAGAAGTACGGAGTGCAGGGCGACTTCGCTCGTCGCGACGAAAACCGAACCCGTTTTTAAGTTCTGGCTTTCCACGATTTCTTCTTCGCCCTGTTCGAGATTTTCGATCGCTACGCGCACGTGGTTAAAAAGCCTTTCGCCTTCGGGCGTCAATTTCATTCCGCGATTGTTGCGGATAAACAGCGGACAACCGAGTTCTCCTTCGAGCGTTTTTATTGCCCTCGTAAGGTTCGGTTGGTTGTTGAATAAAAATCTTGCCGCCTGCGTTATATTGCCGCATTTGGCAACGTAATAAAAAATCCGGTAGGAATCGTAGCTGATGTTCATGACGTCCTCCAGAGGTCATAGCTATATGAAATCGAAATGCGAAGCATATGATATATCAATCATATAAAATAAGTATTTTACATATATCGACAAACGGATTATAATATGTGAGTCGAAAAAAGTCAAGAAAGAAGCCACTCTTTTTTTGAAAGTTTTTCGACAAAGGAGTTTATCGACCTATGAATAAAGATTTGACGGTCGGAAAACCGGAAAGCGTTTTGTGTAAGTTCTGCCTGCCGCTGTTCGGAAGCATTATATTTCAGCAGTTATATAACATAGCCGACAGTTTCGTCGCGGGTAAGTTTATAAGCGACAACGCTCTTGCGGCGGTAGGAAACAGTTACGAAATCACTTTGATTTTCATTGCGTTCGCATTCGGGTGCAATATAGGTTGTTCGGTACTTGCGGCGCAACTGTTCGGAGCGAAGCGGTATAACGATCTTAAAACCTCTATCTATACCGCGTTGATCGCAAGTTGCGCGATATGCCTGTTGCTTATGGCTGTCGGGATAATTTTCTGTAACGGACTGTTACAACTTATAAAAACGCCGAAAGAAGTATTCGCGGATTCTAAATTATATCTCGATATTTACATATACGGTTTACCCTTCGTTTTCTTGTACAACGTCGCCACGGGTATTTTCTCCGCGCTCGGCGATTCTAAAACCCCGTTTATCTTCCTTGCGTGTTCGTCGCTTGCCAATATCGGCGCGGATATACATTTCGTAACCGCTTTCGAAATGGGCGTTTCGGGCGTGGCGTGGGCGACGTTTATTTGTCAGGGCGTGAGTTGCGTCCTTGCGATAGTCGTAATATTCGTCAAACTCGGAAAGATTAAAACGAACGGAAAAGTCGGAATCTTTTCGTGGCAACTTCTGGGCAGATTCGCGATTATAGCCGTTCCGAGTATTTTACAACAGAGTTTTATATCCGTCGGCAACATAGTAATTCAAAGCGTTATCAACTCTTTCGGCGCCGTCGTCATGGCAGGTTATTCCGCGGCTATCAAGTTGAATAATATGATAATTACTTCGCTTACGACGCTCGGAAACGGCATATCCAACTTCACCGCGCAAAATCTCGGCGCGGCTCAGTACGACCGCATAAAAGCGGGTTTCCGTGCGGGGCTTAAACTCGTGTGGGCGCTTTGTCTGCCGCTCGTTCTGCTCTATGAATTTGCGGGCAAATGGCTCGTATACGTATTTCTTGAAAGTCCTACGGGCGCGGCAACGGATACGGGCGTGTTGTTTTTGCGTATCGTTTCGCCGTTCTATTTCGTCGTCGCGGCAAAACTTGTTGCCGACGGAATTTTACGCGGAGCGGGTTTGATGAAAAAGTTTATGATAGCAACGTTTACCGATTTGTTTTTAAGGGTCGCGCTTGCCGAAATTCTCGCGCGTACCGCGCTCGGAACGACGGGCATCTGGATTTCGTGGCCGATAGGCTGGACCGTTGCGGCAATCGTTTCTATCCTGTTTTACGCGACGATCAAGTGGGATAAATTCCACGAAACTCCGCAAAAGATTCAAAACGCGCAGGAACTCGAAGACCTCGAAATCGAAGAATAAACTAGACATAAAAAAAACGAACTCGGAAAATTTTCCGAGTTCGTTTTTCTTTCAAAAGTTATCACATTTGACGGTCGACATAAAAACCTTATTTCGGCATTGGGCAAAAATGACAACAAAAGTTGTCGTAAATGACCACAAAACGATTGTCAGCGCATAATAAATATGCTACAATGATAGCAAAACAGGAGGATTTATAATGACCGCTTTAAGGAAAAACGTCGAACGTTATAAACAACAAAAGGGAATAAAAAAAGATAGCGATCTTCTTAGAAACATAGCAAGGGAATTAGGGGTGGAGAAAGAACGAATATATGAATTTGTGAACAAAGAAAAAGCAAACTTTTCTAAAATGTTGAATGAAACGCGACCGCTGAAACACGAATTTATAATTCCGTTAGAAAAAATTTTCGGCGTATCATTGGCTCGTTTGCTTAACGAAGACGCATACAAACTTCCCGTTGAAAAGTGTAACGTACCGTATGATAAAGGGTTCAGATATTACGCGTATTCGGACGACCCCGAACTGTATAAAACTTCATTCGATAACATATCGGCAAAAGACGGGAAATCAATATTAAACAATACAGATGAATTCGGAAAGACGTTTTTAGATTACGTCGTGGAATACGGAGCGGTAAACGGGGTAAGATATCTTCATGACGAATACGGAATTACGTTAAAGTGGTGGCATAATAACTTTGAATTCAAAAAAGAAAAAGGATTTGGTGCGACTTTGATAACGCAATCGGATTTGCAAGGCTTGTGGCAAGTATGAACGACGCCGACTTGTTCAACGATATATTCGATTCGTATAACATGTTTTATTCTAACGGACATTACGGCGACGAGTCGATTTCAATATTTTATAACCCCGATTATTTAGAGATATTGATGGATAATCAAAATATTTTTAATTCGCTGTTCGAGTGTAAAAAGTATAATTTGAAATTAGGGAGTATCAGTCAAAGAAAGTGTAAGACCGATATGTTGACGTATCGATCTATAAACCCGATTTTGAATAATTGCTTAAAACATGCGTTACGTCATTTGGATAAATATAAAAAGCAGGCAATCAGAATTTTGGAATTCGGCGTTACTTACAACATGAAACTTGAAGGAAAAAAGAACAAGGGCG
>USOJ01000165.1 GCA_900556195.1 uncultured Eubacteriales bacterium | reverse complement strand
CGCGGGCGGAAGAAAATTTTTCTTCCGCCCGCCGCGTTATCGTAGTAGCGATTTCGTTACTTTTTTAATTCTTCGTGAAAATTCGGGATAACGAGAACCGATTTGTAGTTGACGTAAATTACGCTGCCCGCTTTGGCTTTGGGCGGCTTTTTTACGTTTTTGCGTTCGGTATAGTCCACGTAAACTTTTCCGCCTTTGCCGCCTTCGGAATACGCCGCGCATATTTCGGCGGCGGTCAGAATTACTTCGTCGGGTATCTTTTCGCCCTTGGTTTCCGCTATCACGAAAGGCGAGTGAAAGGCTTTCGCGTGCAGCCATAAATCGTCTTTGTACGCCCTTGCGAGCAATCTGTCGTTCTGTACGTTGTTTTTGCCGCACTTTACCGTGTAGCCGTTTATCAGATATTCGCGGTAGGGCGATTCTTTGGCTTGCTTGTCTTTACGTTTGGGCGCGGGGAGCAACCCTTCGGCGATAAGTTCGTCTTCTATATCCTTAAAATCGTCTTTCGTCGTCGCAAGCGACAGTTCGTGCTTTACCGAACCTAAATAATCGAGATCTTTTTCGGTTTGTTCCTTTTGCGGAGTAACTATTTCTACCGCGCGTTTTTCTTTCGCGTATTTTTTGAAGTATCTTTGCGCGTTGGCGTTGGGCGTTAAATTTTCGTCCAGCGCGATTTTCATCGGCTTATAATCGTCATAATAGTTTTCGAGTTCGCAACTTCGCATGCCTTTAGCGAGTTTGTATTGATAGGCGGTTATGAGTTCGCCCTTTACGCGGAGTTCGTCGTAGCCTTGGCAGGAAAGCAATTTTTCGCTTTCGCCCTGCAATTTTTTGCCAAGTTTTTTTATCTGCGCGTTTACCTTGTCGGACAGGCGTTTGAAGTATAAATCGAAGGCTTTTTTCGTTTCTTTTTTAGAGAAAACTTCGTCCGCCGCGTCTGCGATGGTATCGAAAAATTCGGGCGGTTCGGGGATAGAGATATAGTCCGTTACGTAGTAATCTCTCTTCTTTCCGTCGCCTTTTACGTTGGGGCGGATTTCGGGTGAAAGATAAAAGTTTTTAACCGTTTCGTAAACACCGTCAAGGTCGTTTTCGTCAACGACTCTTGCCGCCGCTTCCTCTGCGGTAACGAACGAAAAACCCTTTACGTTTTCGAATAAAAATTTGGGCATATCTCCCGTAAAAGTAAGCCTATAACGCGATTTGAAGGCATTTTCGTCCGTAACTTCGATTTTATCCTGCGACTTCGGCAGTTCGTATTTCGCGCCCGAAAGGGTGAGGCGGGTGGTCGCCACGTCGAGCGGGGCGTTCTTTATGCAACCTAAAATTCTGCCGCCTTCGGTAAGAATAAGGTTGGAATATTTGCCCATTATTTCGCAGTACATAGTCTTTTCTACGGAGTCTTTGAAGTCGTTTTTGGTCTTGAAATCAACTTTGACTATACGTTCGAAACCGACGAGCGAAACTCCCGTGATTTCCGCGCCGAGCAGGTGCTTGCGGAGCAGCATGCAAAAGGACGGCGCAACCTGAGGCTTGGGCTTTTCGGCGGAAGTAAACGCCACTCTGCAATATTCGGCGTTCGACGAAAGTACGAGAGTTCTCGCTCCCGCTTTGGTGTAGACGGCAAGGTAAACGTCGTCTTTGTCGGGTTGAACGACGCGGTTGACTTTTGCCCCCGTTAAAAGGTTATTCAGTTCTTTCGCCGTATGCAACAGCGTAAATGCGTCTTGCGGCATAATTTCTCCTGCCCGTTTTTTTATAAGTTATCGTCTTTGCGAAGTTGAATAACGATCCCGATGACGGGCGTATCCGTCATTCCGAACGCGGTGAAGAATCTCTCGGAAGGGAAATCCTTAAATCGACTACGTATCCCGTGTAAAGCGTTCTATGTAAATTATATATAAAATTTAATAAAAAGTAAAATTTATACTGTACAAAAATTTGCAAAACGAAAGAAAATGTGCTAAAATGTACGGGACTAAACCTATATGCAGGTTATTTACAGGAGTTAAGATGAAATACACTACCGCGCAAGGCGAAAAAAGCACCGTAAAGATTACCATTACTTTAACTGCCAAAGAATGGAACGAAATGCAGGACAAGGCGTACGAAAAGAACAAAGGCAGATACCAGATTCCCGGTTTCAGAAAAGGACACGTGCCTAAGGCTATCATAGAACAACACTACGGCAAGGGCGCGTTTTACGAAGAAGGCATAAACGAAGCGTTCGGCAAATATTACTACGACGTACTCGATAAAGAACCTACTATCGAACCCGTAGATCGCCCGGACGTCGCTATCGACAAACTCGACGCGAAGGGGCTTACGATGACCGCTACCGTGCCCGTTAAACCCGACGTAAAGTTAGGCGACTATAAAGGTATAAAGATTAAGAAAGTTGAGTATAATGTTACCGACGCCGACGTGCAGACCGAAGTCGACAGATTCCTCGACCAGAACTCTTTCGAAGAAGAAGTTACCGGCAGACCCGCCGAAAACGGAGATATTACCGTTATCGATTACAGCGGCAGCGTAGACGGAGTTAAGTTCGACGGCGGCACAGCCGAAAAGCAGACGCTTACTTTGGGCAGCGGCGCGTTTATCCCGGGGTTCGAAGACGGCGTAGTCGGTATGAATATCGGCGATACCAAGGATATAACCGTTAAATTCCCCGAAGACTACGGCGCGAAAGAACTCGCAGGCAAAGAAGCCGTTTTCGCCGTTACTCTTCATTCGCTCAAAGTTAAAAAACTCCCCGAACTTACCGACGAACTCGTAAAGGACAAGGCGGGCAGCGAAACCGTAGACGCGTACAAGGCGACGGTTAAAGAAAGACTCGAAAAGGCTAATACTCAAAGGGCCGAAAGAGAAACCGAAGACAATATCATAAAGGCGATTACCGAAAAGAGCGAAGTCGAAATCCCCGACGCGCTCGTCGAAAGAGAAATCGACAATATGATTCAACAGACTTCGTACAGACTTATGTATCAGGGTCTTAAATTCGAAGATTATCTCAAATATACCGGTCAGACCATGGAATCTTACAGAGAGGGTTGCAAAGAAGCGGCTAAAGACCACGTTAAAACCCAACTCGTTATAGACAAGATTCTCACCGCCGAAGACATCAAGGCGGACGAAGCGGATATTGAAGCGAAGTTGAAAGAACAAGCCGAAGCCGTAGGCAAGACTTACGAAGAATACGCGAAAGACGTCAACGACAGACAGAGATCTTATATCGAAAACGAAGTCGTCGTAGACAAACTCTTCAAGTTCCTTAAAAGCAATAACGAGATAGCGTAAATATAAAACGAATTAACGAAACGGGGGTAATTATTGCAATTACCCCGTTTTTAGAATGGCAAGGAGTATGATTATGGCGTTAATCCCCATGGTGGTGGAGCAAACCGACAGAGGCGAGCGTTCCTACGATATTTATTCAAAACTTCTCGAAGAGAGAATAATTTTCATAACGGGCGAGATAAACGACGCGCTCGCAAATACCGTCGTGGCGCAACTTTTATATCTCGAAGCGAAAGATTCCACGAAAGATATAGACGTGTATATAAACAGTCCCGGCGGATCGGTAACGGCCGGCATGGCTATTTACGATACTATGCAGTATATAAAGTGCGATGTATCGACGATATGCGTCGGAATG
>USOJ01000164.1 GCA_900556195.1 uncultured Eubacteriales bacterium | reverse complement strand
CTCAACGTCTTTTTAAGCGCGGCGAAAGTCCTTACGGGCGCGATTACGGGCGCAATTTCCGTTTTATCCGACGGTATCAACAACTTATCCGACGCCGCCTCGTCGGTCGTTACCCTGCTCGGCTTCAAACTCGCGGGTAAAAAAGCCGACAAAGAACACCCTTTCGGACACGGCAGAATAGAATACTTCGCGGGGCTTACCGTATCGGCGATCATAGTCGTGGTTGCAGTCGAATTGTTTATAAGTTCGGTTAAAAAAATAGCCGGACGCGAAATCGTAGATTATTCGTCGGATAAACTCCTTATAATCACGATATGCGTACTCGGCGTTTCTATACTCGTAAAATTATGGATGGCTCTTTTCAATAAAAAAATAGCGAAAAAGATAAATTCGGTTGCGAACGGCGCGACCGCGCTCGACAGTTTAACCGACTGCGTATCCACCGCGGTCGTTTTGATCTGCGTAGGACTTTCGAGAGTTTTACCGAACGTTCCGCTTGACGGAATAGCGGGCGTTCTCGTTTCGGTTTTTATCGGTTACACGGGAATTTCGTCGGCAAAGGACATCGCCGATTTGCTTATCGGAACTGCTCCCGACCCCGAACTCGTAAAAGAAGTTACAGATTTTGCTCTTAACTTCAACAAAGAAAAAATTATCGGCATACACGACCTGATAATAAACGATTACGGTCCGGGACGTAAAATAATCGTTCTTCACGCCGAAGTACCCGCGAAAGGCGATATTATGCAGTTACACGACGCGATAGACAATCTCGAAAACGCTTTATCGCAAAAATTCGGTTGTATGGCGGTAATACACATGGACCCCGTAGACAACGAAAGCGAACGCGTCGCTTATCTTAAAGAATTGGTTCGCGGTATCGTAAAAGAACTTGACGAAAGGTACGAAGTACACGATTTTCGCATGAACGAGGGAGATACGCACGCGAATCTGATTTTCGATCTGGTCATACCTTACGAGAAAAATCAGGATATAGCGGAAATTCGCAACTACGTTACGACCCGCATAGAAGCCGAAGAGCCGAATTGCATACCTAAAATGAAAATAGAACACAGGTTGTCGTAATAGTTTTTGCTCCGCGGAAAACCACCCTTCCGGGAAATTCTTCGGCAAAGCCTCAGAATGACACTTGCCATTACAAGTGTAACTTTAACAATCTTAATAGCCTAAACGGGAGCGGATTTCGCGGGCGACGCGCTCGCCGTCGGCAGTGATTACTTTGTCCGCTATCGAAAACAGGCTTATAACGTCGCTGCCCTCGCCCTTTTTCTCGGTGGCGACTATCTCGCAGTCGGCTTTCAATCCCGACCGCATACTTTTAAGACTTATTCCGTCGACGCCGCCGAAAAAGCCGCTGCCGCTGCAAAACGATTTTACACCGACGGCGCAGAGCGTTTTAACCGTTCTTTCTATCTCTTCGCCCGTGAGTTCGCCGCACTCTAAAAGCGCGATTATTTTAAGCGATTTATTTACTTTTACGCAGCGTTTGATTTCACGGCGGATAAAATCGAGATTATCCGCTTTTATAGAGTTTATCCCCACGGGAACGAGTACACCGTTCGCGCCCCAAGCCGACACTTTTTTAGTGGCGGTCTTTTTTACGTTCGCGCCCTCTTCGCCGAAAGGATAACACACGGCGGCTACGACTTTTACGTCGGCTTTGCCGATTTTTTCTTTCGCCTTTCTCACCTGCGTGGGGAAAACTATCACTCCGCCGAAACCGAGCGACACTACCTCGTCGAGTTTATCTTCAAACGATTCGGTTTTTACTCTCGTTAAGTCGCAATAGATTTTACGAAAGAGTTTAAGAGCCTTATACTCCTTGAATTCACGACGCAATTCGTCTTCGCTCTGACCGAACACGAGCGCGGTTTTAAGCATTTCGGAATTTTCGCTTGTCTTTACTATCGCTTCCGTTTCGGCCTTTTCTTCTTCCGTTTTTTCTTCTTTTTCCAACTCGGTCTCTATCATATTTTAAGTATTGCCTTATTTTTCGTTTTTAGCCGTTTTAAGGAATATTTTGATTCGGAATCGACATATTTTGCGGTTTTTCTTTCGTATTTACCTGAAATCGCGGGCATTTATATGATATTATGATTTCGTAGCCACAGGTAATGGCGTTTGAACTAATCAAGTTTTAACGACGCAAACAAAATATGTCATCGCGAGCGTAGCGTGGCGAAAAAGAGGCGACCTGACTAGGGGCTTCGCTTACGCTCGGAACGACGCAAACAAAATATGTCATCGCGAGCGTAGCGTGGCGATCCCCGCAATAACGGGCGGAGTGGCTTGCATAGGCGGATACACTCCGATCGTCGGGGTTGCCGCGACCCGCAAGGGGTCTCGCAAAGACGTGGTTGTAACCGCTCTTTGTGGAGATTCTTCGCTTACGCTCGGAACGACAGGTATTCTAAAAAGGAGAAGCGCGCTGTTTTATGATAGGTTTTTTGTATATAATTCTCGTTTTCGCGGTGTGTTTTCTGCTCGCGGTCGCATGTAAGATCGCGTATTCTTATTTTAAGTACAAAAACGAGCCGAAAGAGCCTGCCCCGTCGTCCGACCCGAAAGTTTACTACATTACCGAAAAAATCAAAAAGCCGCAGAAAAAGCGACGCAGAAAAAAACCGAATATCGCTCTGTCGGGCGTGGTAATTCAACCCGAAAGATTTACGAACGATTCGAAATAAATATATTAAATACCCCCGACTATTTTTGACTTTCGACTGAAAATGTTGTACAATACGATTATGAAAGTCAATAAAATCACCGTTATCCGCGGACTGCTCGTTTCCGCATTGTTCGCCGTAGTAAACGCCGTCGTTTGCAGGCTGTTTATCGTACCGAATTCGTTTGCTTCGGCGGGCGTCGAAGGCATTTCGGTACTCGTACAGAAAGCGTCCGGCGGAAAGTTCGAACTTCAATACGTTCAACTTTGTTTCAATATCCCCTTGTCGATTTTCGCATTTTTTTGCGTAGGTAAACTGTTTGCCGTAAACACGATAGTATATTCTCTCGTGTACTCGCTCGCATACTGGTTATGCGGAGTATGCAATCTCGATAAATTCGCCTATAATGCGATTTACGACACCATTTACCCCGTCGTTTTAACCGGCGTTATCACGGGGTTTGCTTACGGAATACTTTTCAGAGAAGAGAGTTCGAGCGGCGGAGTGGACATCGTTTCGAGATTCGTACACAAGAAAAATCCGCGTTTCAACTTTTTTTACGTTACGTTTTTCATAAACGCCGTAATTGCGATAGTTTCGGGCTTTATATTCGCGGCGGAAGCGGGCTCGTTCGACTACAAACCCGTATGTATGTGCGTTCTATGCGAGTTTATCGCCAACGTTATCGGCGACAAAATCATCAAAGGCGGCGAATCGGCTTATAAATTTTTCGTTATCGCCGACGACGTAAGCCCCATCGAAAAGGATATAGCGCAAAATCTGGTACATACCTCTACCCGTTTCGGTTGCTACGGCTCTTATTCGAACGTGGCTAAACAATCGCTTATGTGCCTCGTAACGAAAAGCGAAATAGTGGAATTCGAAAAAATTCTCAAACGCCACCCCGACTGCTTCGCTTACGTCGAATCGGTCAACAAAGTAATAGGTTATTTCGATAAATGATTTTTATATAACACGCAAAAG
>USOJ01000163.1 GCA_900556195.1 uncultured Eubacteriales bacterium | reverse complement strand
GAGAGGGGGCGACCTGCCTAGGGGGCTTCGGCTTCGCCTCAGAATGACTCGCGTATTGTCGCCCGTACTCCGATCTTTAATTTATTTTTCGGTTGAAATGTATTCGGCGATAGATGCGGCGGCTTTTTTGCCCGCTTGCATGGCAAGTATAACGGTCGCCGCACCCGTAACCGCGTCGCCGCCGGCAAACACACCCTTTTTAGTCGTAACGCCGTTTTCGTCGGCAATAATCCGCTTTCTTTTATCCGTTTCAAGCCCGTCGGTCGTCATTGAAATAAGCGGATTGGGGGAAGTTCCGAGAGCCATAATAACCGAATCGCACTCTACGTCGTATTCGCTGCCCGATATTTCGACGGGGCTTCTTCTGCCCGACGCATCGGGTTCGTCGAGTTGCATTTTTATAAGTCTTACTCCCTTTACGCTACCGTCGTCGCCGACTAAAATCTCGGTGGGGTTGGTGAGCAAATCGAAAACGACGCCTTCTTCTTTGGCGTGTCCGACTTCTTCTTTTCTCGCAGGTAATTCGCTTTCGCTACGGCGGTAAACCACGTGAGTTTCCGCTCCGCTTCTTATTGCGGTTCTCGCCGCGTCCATAGCGACGTTACCGCCGCCGACGACTACGACTTTTTTACCGAGTTTTATCGGCGTATCGTAATTTTCGTCGTAGGCTTTCATAAGGTTATTACGGGTTAAAATTTCGTTGGCGGAAAATACCCCGTTTGCGGTTTCGCCCGCTATACCCATAAAGCGGGGTAACCCCGCGCCCGACCCGATATAAACGGCGTCGTAGCCTTCGGCAAAAAGTTCGTCGATCGTAACCGATTTTCCGACGATAACGTTCGTTTCGAATTTTACGCCCGCTTTTTTCAGTCTTTCGATTTCGGGTTTTACGACCTTTTCTTTTGGAAGACGAAATTCGGGTATGCCGTAAACAAGAACGCCGCCGAGTTCGTGCAACGCTTCGAATACCGTAACGCCGTAACCGAGTGAAATGAGGTCGCCCGCGCAGGAAAGCCCCGACGGACCCGACCCGATTATTGCTACGTTCTTGCCGTTGTATTTTTGAGGTTTCGCCGTCTGATAATTATTTTCGCGGGCGGTATCGGCAACGAATCTTTCGAGTTTGCCTATACACACCGCGTCGCCCTTTATACCTCGGACGCAACTGCCCTCGCATTGAGTTTCCTGCGGGCAGACTCTGCCGCAAACGGCAGGCAACGCAGAACTTGAGGATATAATTTCGTAGGCTTTTTTAACGTCGCCGTTTTTAACTTCGGCAATAAATGCGGGAATATTTATATTGACGGGGCAAGCCGCCACGCAACGCGGATTTTTACAGTTAAGACACCTTTTCGCTTCTTCGGTCGCTTCTTCGGCGTTATAGCCGTAAGAAACTTCTTCGTAATTGGTAGCGCGTATCTTTCCGTCCTGTTCGCGGACGGGTATTCTCTTTTCGTTCGCCATCAGTTTTCCCCTCCGCACAAGCCGCAACCGCCGTGATGAGTATCTCCCTCTTTCGCCTTTAAGTAGGCTCTGCCCTCTTCGGTTTTATAAATTCTCTGTCGAATCATCGCTTCGTCGTAGTCGACGAGATACCCGTCGAATTCGGGACCGTCTACGCACGAGAATTTTACTTTTCCGTCGACTATTACCCTGCACGCGCCGCACATTCCGGTACCGTCCACCATAATGGGATTCATGCTTACTACGGTTTTAATACCGAGTTCTTCGGTGAGTTTTGCAACGAATTTCATCATGATAACGGGACCGATAGCGATGCAAAGGTCGTATTTTTTACCGCTTTCAACTAACTTTTTGAGTTTGTCGGTTACAAGCCCTTTATCGCCCGCGGAGCCGTCGTCGGTAGTAACGTAAACGTTTGCCGCGACTTCTTTAAGTTCGTCCTGCAATATAAGCAAGTCTTTGGTTTTCGCGCCGACGATAACGTCCGCTTTTACTCCGCGTTCAGACAGGTATTTTACCTGCGGATAGACGGGAGCGGTACCCACTCCGCCCGCGACGAACACGATTTTTTTGTTCTTTAATTCTTCGTCCGTCATACCGGTGAGTTCGGAAGCGTTGCCGAGCGGACCTACGAAGTCCGCGATAAAATCGCCTTCGCGAAGTTTGCCTAGTTTATAGGTGGACGCGCCTACTTCCTGCACGACGATAGTTACGGTAGATTTTTCGCGATCGAAATCGCAGACGGTTAGCGGAATACGCTCGCCTTTTTCGTCTACACGGAGTATGATAAACTGCCCCGCAAGGCACTTTTTAGCCACGCGCGGAGCGTAAACGTCCATAAGAAAAATATTATCGGTAAGTCTTTTATATTTTTTGATTTCGTACATACTGCACCTTTCGTTTATTATACAACGAGCATCGGCAAATGTCAATTTTATAGACGAAAAAACAGCCGAAATAATCGACTGTTTTTCATTTTTATAATTATCTGTCTTCTCTGAAATAATTCAGACCGAGCGAAGCCGGCGGCTGCGCGTTCTTACTGTCAAAAATACTGGTAACTATAAGAACTATTACCGTAACTGCATAAGGAAGTATACCTATAAGTTTATCTACACCTTTCGGCAATGCAAACGGTAAATAGTTTGGAAGAATGTACAACGAACCGAAAACAATCGAGCCGAGAATAGCCAACGTCGGTCGCCATAAAGAGAAAATAACCAACGCAACAGACAGCCAACCAACCATTTCAACGACTGCCGTCGTACTGAAACTACCTCTTGCGCAGTCCATTGTGTAGAAAAACCCGCCTAAACCTGCAATGGCGCAACCTACGCACGTTGCGACATATTTGTATGCAGTAACGTTTATACCTGCAGCATCCGCGGTTGCAGGGCTTTCGCCGACCGCGCGCAAATTCAATCCGATTCTTGTTTTATTGAGTATTAGCGAAACCGCGACTGCAACTATAATCGCCACATACACAAGAAAACCATGCGACAAAAAGATCTGCATAAAACCGGTACAGTTCGGAACTAGTGGTTTTCTGAAAAAATCCGCCCCGCGCGCCACCATCTGCAAACCGATATTACCGTTTATCTTTTTTACCATAAATCCGGCAAACCCGGATCCGAAAGTGGTAATCGTTAAACCCGTCACATTTTGATTACAACGCAAAGTAACGGTCAAAAACGAATATAACAGCCCTATGAGAATTCCTGCAATCAGACACCATAAAATCGGAATAGTTATCGCTAAAAACGGCACTGCGTTATTGATATTTTTCAGCGATGATATATATTTATATTCAGAGTACACGCCTACCGACGCGCAAATACACATTATTCCGGGTACACCAAGATTAAGATGACCGGATTTTTCCGTAATAATCTCACCTGTAGTACCGAAAAGAAATGCCGCGCTTATACGAATTGCCTCTTTTATGAAATGTATCATTTCGCCGCCTCCTTTTTTGCCGATTTTCTTAAATTAATCTTATAAGATATGAAAAATTCGCAACCGATAATAAAGAAAAATACAATAGCAACTATCATATTGGCGAAAAAGTTGTTCGTGATATGGTTATCGGACATTACCTGCCCCGTTCCGTTTTTCAAAAAGATAACTAAAAATGACACGGGAATCATAATAAGCGGATTAAATTTTGCCAACCATGAAACCATTACAGCGGTAAAGCCCAGCCCGTTGA